>JBGTDH010001102.1:0-9500 GCA_041748435.1 Pirellulales bacterium | reverse complement strand
TCCCTTCCCGCATCGCACTCCGGCGCCTTCGCTCGACGGCGGCGTAGCCTGGATCAATACCGCGGGGCCGCTGGACTTGAAGGATCTGCGCGGCAAGTTCGTGCTCTTGGATTTCTGGACGTATTGCTGCATCAACTGCATCCACATCCTGCCGGAGTTGAAGAAGCTGGAGGCCGCGTATCCTAATGAAGTCGTGGTGATCGGGGTCCACTCGGCCAAGTTCGACACGGAAGAAGAGTCCCAGAGCATTACCGATGCCGTGCTGCGCTACGAGATCGAGCATCCGGTCGTGAACGATGCCAACCACGAAATCTGGAACCGCTACCGCGTGAACAGTTGGCCTAGCCTGCGGGTGATCGATCCGGAAGGCAACCTCGTGGCCGGAGACAGCGGCGAGGTGGAGTTCGAAGTGCTCGATGCGTTCCTCAAAAAGACGCTCCCCTACTACAAGAAGAAGGGGCTGCTGGACGAGACGCCCCTGCGGTTCGATCTGGAGGTTTACACGGCAGGCAAGACGCCCTTGCGGTTCCCCGGCAAGGTGATGGCCGATGCCGACGGCAAGCGGTTGTTCATCGCAGACAGCAACCATAACCGGCTGGTGATTGCCTCGCTGGAGGGCAAGCTGCTGGACGTGATCGGCTCGGGCGAGATCGGCAGCTCGGACGGCGATTATGCCAAGGCCAGCTTCAACAAGCCACAGGGCATGGCATTGAAGGATCAGACGTTGTATGTGGCCGATACGGAGAATCATCTGCTGCGGAAAATCGATCTGGCCAGCAAGCAAGTCAGCACCATCGCCGGCCGCGGATTCCAGGGGCGCAATCCCTGGCCCGGCCTTGATATGGCTGCCGCACGGGAAGCCGACGGCAATTTCAAGTTGCCCGATCGCTGGGTCGGCCCGCCCGGCAAGACGCCCATCAACAGCCCCTGGGATTTGTGGATTCATGGTCCGGACCTGTACATCGCCATGGCCGGTCCGCATCAGATCTGGAAGATGCCGCTGGATGAATCCGAGATCGGTCCCTACGCCGGCAACGGGCGAGAAGACATCATCGACGGTGAGTTGCTTCCCAAGCGTCCCTACGAGGAAGGCTACTCTTCGTTCGCCCAGCCCAGCGGCCTGACGAGCGATGGCACGTGGCTCTACGTGGCCGACAGCGAGGGCAGTTCTATCCGCGCAGTTCCGTTCGATGTCGAAAAGGAAGTGAAGACTGTAGTGGGATCGGCGCATCTTCCGGCCGGCCGTTTGTTTGAGTTTGGCGATGCGGATGGCGCCGGAGAGACCGTGCGGTTGCAGCACGCGTTGGGTGTCACTTACGGCGGCGGTCTGCTCTATGTGGCCGACACGTATAACCACAAGATCAAGCAGATCGATCCGCAGAAGCAGACCGCCAGGACCATCGCCGGCAGCGGAAAACGCGGCCGCGGCGACGATCCCGCTCAACTTTACGAACCGGCTGGAATCTCTTACGCCGCCGGCAAGCTGTACGTGGCTGACACGAACAACCACCTGATTCGCGTGATCGATCTGGAGCAGGGCAATCAGGTCTCCACGCTGGCCATCGAAGGCTTGCAGCCGCCCTCGCCGCCGGAATCGAAATCCGAGAGCACGCTGCCCGGCGCCAAGTTGGTGGAGTTGCCAGCATCTTCGGTCAAGCCGGTTGATGGTCAGGTTCGTTTGGCGGTGAAGTTGACGTTGCCCGCAGGCTGGAAGATTAATCCTCTCGCGCCGATGAGTTACCGCGTCGAGGCGCAGGGCGAAGGGCCAATCCAACGCTCGGCCGTGGGCAGATCGTCCAAGGTCGGCGAGCCGGCCACCGAGTTTGAGATTCCGCTGCCCGTGGCTGCCGCGGGCGGCGACGACGCCGTAAAAATTTCGCTCACCTATTACTATTGCCAGGACGGGGCCGAGGGCGTGTGCAAAGTCGGCAGCGTCTCCTGGAACGTCCCCCTTAAGATCGACGACGACGCAAAACAGTCCAGCGTGCCACTGGAGTGGAGAGTACAGTAGAGGCACGCGTGGCACGTCCGTTATTCCCGCCGACGGCTCTTATAGTGTAATCCCTGCCCTGCGCCTGTGCTTTCCATGCCGGCATCATTGCGATTCATTGCTTTGTTGCTGCTGATAACACCTGTCTGCGCTAGCGCCGAGCCGGGGGTTGAACTTGATCGCGCGTTTCGCGACAGCGTGGCTCCCTTCGTCAAGTCCTACTGCGTCGAATGTCATGGCGGCGTTAAGCCGAAGGCCGAGTTGAACCTCAATGGCTTCACGAGCATGGCCGCGGTGGTTCAAGCCATGCCGCGCTGGGAGGCCATTCTCAAGCAGCTCAAGTCGGACGCCATGCCGCCGGAAGACGCCAGGAGGCATCCCTCGGACGAGGAGCGGCAACGGGTCATCGCCTGGATTCAAGAGGTCCGCCGCTACGAAGCCGCGCGCACCGCCGGCGATCCGGGGCCGGTCTTTGCTCGCCGGCTGAGCAATGCCGAATACGACTACACGATTCGCGACCTGACGGGCGTCGACCTGCGTCCCACTAAGGAGTTTCCCGTCGATCCCGCCAACGAGGCGGGCTTCGACAACACGGCCGAGTCGCTCACCATGTCGGCCTCGCTTTTAAGGAAGCACCTCGATGCGGCGCGGCAGATCGCGGAGCATCTGATTCTTAAACCCGACGGTTTGGATTTCGCCTCCCATCCGGTCGTAACCGATACCGATCGCGACAAGTACGTCGTGCGGCGGATCCTCGAGTTCTACCAGCGGCAGCGGATCGACTACGCCGATTATTTTCTCGCCGCTTGGCGCTATCAGCATCGAGCGTCACTGGGAAGACCCGACGTGACTCTGGCCGAAACGGCCGCGGAAGCCGGCATCAGTGCCAAGTATCTGGCGACCGTTTGGAACGTACTCACTGCAGCGCCGCAAGAGGTTGGACCCCTGGCGGCACTCCAGTCGCTGTGGCGCGAGCTCCCCAAGCCCGATGACAAGCCGAATGATGCGCGGGCCGGCTGCGAGAAAATGCGGGATTTCGTGGTCGATCTTCGCCAGCAGCTTGTGCCGGAGGTGAAGAACCTCGCGGCGTCGCCGATTCACAACGGCGCACAGTGTCTGGTGTTGTGGAAGAATCGACAGTTCGCTGCCAATCGCACGCGCTATGCCGGTGGCGCGCTGAAGATTAAGAATGTGCGTCTGCCCCAGGATACTCGGGCCGCGCAAGCGATGGACCTTCCCGCCGACGCAGAGGCCGCCCAGCGTTTCGAGGCCGCATTTGAGCCATATTGCGCCACGTTTCCCGATGCCTTCTTTGTCTCCGAGCGGGCACGCGTCTATCTCGATCCCGAGAAGGAAAAGAAGCTTGGCGGCCGACTGCTCAGCGCGGGCTTTCACAGCATGACGGGCTACTTCCGCGACGACCGCCCTCTCTACGACCTGGTGTTGGACGCCGCAGGGCAACGCGAGTTGGACCGCCTGTGGGACGAGTTCGATTTCATTAACGGCGCGCCCATCCGGCAGTACACCAGCTTTGTGTGGTTCGAACGGACAGACTCCCGCTACCTGCGCGACGAGGAGTTCGATCGCTTCCGAGCCGAGGACAAGGAGGTCACGTCGGAGGCCAAGATTCGCGATCTGGCAGAGCTGTATCTCGCCAAGGCACAGCGCAACGACGCCAGCGAGACGGCTCAGGAGGCGATCCGCACCTACTTCCGCGATATCTCCGCTCGCATTCGCTGGCTGGAGCAAGCCCGACGCGAAGCGGAGCCAGAGCATTTAACGGCCCTCGCCGCGCTGGCACAGCGCGCTTGGCGTCGTCCGATCACGTCCGCCGAGCGTGAGGAGTTGCTTGCGTTCTATCGCTCGCTGCGCGAAGACGAAGGGTTGGGTCACGAAGAGGCATTGCGCGATTGCGTCGCCAGCGTGGTCGTTTCGCCGCGGTTCTGTTACCGCGTTGATCTGCCGGGACCGGGCACGAACGATCGCGGCGTGCGGCCACTGTCGGACTATGCCTTGGCCAGCCGTCTGAGCTATTTCTTGTGGTCCAGCATGCCGGATGAGGAGTTACTGGCGCATGCTGCCGCCGGAGATTTGCACAGCCCGCAGGTGCTGATCTCGCAGACGCGTCGCATGCTGCAGGACGATCGCGTGCGCGGCCTGGCTACGGAGTTCGGCGGCAACTGGCTCGACTTCCGCCGCTTTCAGGAGCACAACAGTGTCGATCGCGAGCGATTCCCCGCCTTTGACGACGAGTTGCGCCTAGCGATGTTCGAGGAGCCGATCCGCTACTTCCTGGATGTCGTTTGTCACGATCGCTCCGTGCTGGAGTTTCTGCGGGGCAGCCACACGTTCGTGAACGCTTCGCTGGCCCGTCATTATGGCATGACCAATCTTACGCTCGGCTCCGACAAATGGGTTCGCGTGAACGACGCGACCCGCTACGGCCGCGGTGGCCTGTTGCCCATGGCCGTGTTCCTCACCAAGAACGCACCCGGCCTGCGAACCAGTCCCGTGAAGCGCGGCTATTGGGTGGCGCGGCGATTGCTGGGCGAAACCATTCCTCCGCCGCCGGCGGAAGTGCCCGAGCTTCCCAATGATGAAGCCCAGCTCGAGTTGAGCCTCCGCGACACGCTGGCTAAACATCGTGAGCACAAGGCCTGCGCGGGCTGCCACGAACGCTTCGATGGCCTGGGCCTGGTGTTCGAGGGCTACGGCCCGATTGGCGAGCTTCGCACATTGGATCTCGGGGGCCGCCCCGTGGAAACACGCTCCACGTTTCCCGGCGGCAGCGAAGGAGACGGCCTGCAGGGCCTGCTCACCTATCTCGGCCGCGAGCGTCAGGCAGAGTTTGTCGATAATCTGTGCCGAAAGCTCCTGAGCTACGCCCTCTCCCGCAGCCTCCAGCCGTCCGATGACGCCCTGCTCGCTGATCTTCAGGCCAAACTAACGACCCACGACCACCGATTCAGTACACTGGTGGAGACGATCGTCACCAGCCCGCAATTCGTGAATAAGCGACCCTCTAACGCAAACGCCTTGGAGTAGCCATGCCCGTACTACGCACACAGAAATCCCGTCGCACGTTCTTAAAGGGTGTGGGCGTGACGATGGCCCTGCCGTGGCTGGAGTCGATTCCCGTTTGGGGCGCGGCGCCGATGACGGGCGAAACGCCTGCGACGTGCCCCAAACGCTTCGCGGCCCTGTTCATGGCCTGCGGCGTGAATGCAGACCACTGGTGGGCCAAGGGAGCGGGCGAATCGATGCAGCTTGGCAAGAGCCTGGAGCCGCTCGCGCCCCTCAAAGCCAAGCTCAACATGGTCAGCGGACTGTTCAACAAGAACGCCACCGGCGTGGGCATCCATCCCGGGCAGACGGGCAACATTCTCTCCGGCGCGTCGCTACAAAAGGGAGCGGAGCTTAAAGGAGGCGTCAGCATCGATCAGGTGCTGGCCAACTCTCTGGGCCAGCAGACCGTGCAGCCCAGCATGGTCCTTGGTTGTGAGCAGCCCATCACCGGCTACCACGAGACGAATTTTTCGATGGCTTACAGCTCGCACATTTCCTGGCAGAACGCCACGTCGCCGGTGCCGATGGAGGTTTATCCTTCGCTGGCCTTCGATAGCCTGTTTGACAACCGCTGCAGCCGGCGGAACAAGAGTGTGCTGGACCGCGTACGCGAGGAAGCCGACGGGCTGAGCCGCCGCGTGAGCGAGCATGCCGCCAGCCTCAGCCGGCAGGTGAGTGCCGGCGATCAACGCAAGCTGGACGAATACCTTGCCAGCGTGCGCGAAGTGGAGCGGCGGATGGCCGCCCTCCGCACGACCAAAGAAACGGCCGACGAGCGAGCCAAGGACCGCGGCCGCCAGCCCCTCACCATGCCGCGCCCCGAGAACGGCTTGCCGGAAGACATTCGCGAGCACATGCGGCTGATGTGCGACATTGTGGCCCTGGGTTTTCAGACCGATAAGACCCGCATCGCGACGCTGCTGCTGTGCCGGGACATCTCGGGCCTGTTCTATCCGTTCCTTGATGTGCGCAGTGCCCACCACTCGGCCTCGCACGACGATCTCTCGGACTCCTTCGAGCGGGTCACGCGTTTCTACGTGAGCCAGTTGGCTTATCTGGCCACGCGGCTGGACGCCATGCCCGAGGCCGGCGGCACGGTGCTGGACCACTCCTGCCTGATGTTCGTGAACAACATGTGGTCCGGCAGCAAGCACGACTCGACCAAACTGCCGCTGCTGCTGGCCGGCGGCCTGGGGGGCGCGCTACCGACCGGCCGCGTGCTGGACTACACCCAAGCCGGCGACGAGAACCGCAAGCTGTGCAGCTTCTACCTCTCCCTGGCCAACCACATGGGCGTGCCGCTTAAACAATTCGGCGACGCCGATACGCAACTCGCCGGCTTGTGATAATTGGACGCGTGCGCGTTTCTTGAAGCCGGTACGAAGTGATACTGATGAATCATGGTAACAACCCAAATTGAGCTGCCCGATGAGCTGTTTGCAGAAGCCAACCGCGTGGCCAGGGAGCGCAAAATCTCTCTTGCCGAGGTGGTTCGCCGGGGCGTCGAGTACATGACTAAAGTCTATCCGTCGAAAGCTGAAAGGCCGCGGACCTCCACACTCCCGCCAGCAGATGATCTAGGGGAGTGCCTTGTGCCTGTCGCGGAATGGCGGCACTTGGCCAACGATCCGACAGCGCTAGCGGAATGATCTCCATCGATACTAACATCTTGCTGGACATGAAGAATCACACAGCCTCGGAAGCCATCGTGGTATTTTGTATCGGCCTGCTGCTTCTAGCCGCGGCGCCCACCTTCGCGCAATCCAGCGACGGCAAGACACAGGTGCTCATTCTCGTGGGGCCGAGCAATCATCCGCCGGGATCGCATGAAGTGGCTGCGGGGGGCAGGCTGATCAAACATTGCCTGGAGAACGCCGCCAATGTGAGCGGCATTTCGGCGGAAGTGGTCACGGCCTGGCCGGCCGATCGGCAAAAGCTGCAAAAGATCGCCAGTGTGGTCTTCACCGGGGATCGCTTTCCGCCGGCAGAAATGCCCGATCGCGACCGCATCATGCAAGACCTCGCGGGCATGATGGACCAGGGCTGCGGACTCGTCTGTTATCACTACGCCACGGGCTTGGGGGCCAATCACGTGCCCGACGACGGAGATCATCCGCTCTTGCGTTGGATGGGAGGCTACTTTGCCACCAAGTGCAAGCATCATCAATCAGTCGCGCGGGTCTTTAAGGCCGCCACGATCGAGCCGAGCGCGGGCGAGCATCCCGTGCTGCGGGGTTGGAAGACGTTCACCATCAACGACGAACCGTACATCAACAACTACTTTGGCCCGCAGGGCATGGCCAAGAATGTTACCTCGCTGGCCACAAGCATGCTTCCGCCCGAGGCGCCCAAATCGGAGGTCGTGGCCTGGGCCGTCTCCCGCCCCGATGGCGGCCGCGGCATGGGCGTGGTGATGCCCCACTTTTACCGCAACTGGCGGGACGAAGACTTGCGCAAGATGGTCCTCAACGGGATCGTCTGGTCCGCAAAACTGGAAGTTCCCGCGGAAGGCGTAAAGACCACGCTTCCCGACCTGGCGAAATTTGAGCCGGCCTCGGTCGAGCCACTCCCGCGCCCCGAGAAGAAGTAGCAAGACCCTTCACGGTTGCGCGGATGTTCAGAACTCCAACTCCATCCGGTCGGCGCCCAACTGCGTGGCGGGAAAGATGCGCTGCGCGGTTTCCAATCCAATCGGATCGTCTTCCAGCGAGAGCGGGTTGAAATGCGTCAGCACGAGCCGCCCCACGCCAGCCTTACGGGCCACTTGTGCCACGTCGCTGGTGCAACTGTGACCGGTCAGCTCCGCAAACTCCGCCATGCCATCGGGAAAGTTGCACTCGTGGATCAACAGGTCCACGCCGCGAATGCGCTCCACGTAGGGCGCGTCGATTCTCGCGGTGGTGTCGCTCACGTAGGCCAGCGAACGATCGGGCCAATCGAGGCGAAAGCCCACGCAGCCGCCCGGGTGCGTCAGCGGAAAATGCGTCAAGCGCCCCTCGCGCGCCAGCGGCACGCTTTCGGCCAGCGGCCAGAAATCGCACGTGGGGAGCACGGGAAAGATCGCCTCGGCAAACAAGTGCGTGCGGATGGCCTCCAGCTTCTCGGGCAAGGCATGCACCGTAACCCGCTTCAACGGCCGGGCATACATGATATCCAACAGGAACGTCAGGCCCATGATATGATCCAGGTGGGCGTGCGTGACAAAGATGTCCAGATGCGGCGTGGCGAGGTAATCGATCATGCGATACATGCCGCTGCCGGCATCCAGCGCCACGCCCAACTCGGGAAACAACAAGCAGGCCGTCTGGCGGCGCTCGTTGGGGTGATAGCCGGCGGTGCCCAGGAGAACAACCTTCATCGGACGCTGGCCACGGAGGCGACAAGCAGGGAAACATGCAGGATCGGATGCGTTCCATCGTAATCGACCCCGGCCCTCCTGCCAAAGTTTTCCGCGCGATTAATGATCGAGTATCTTGAGGGGAGTCCAATTAGGAGAGTTGAACCGGACGCACGGGGTTTGCCCCGCCTGCGGCGGCGAAGCGGAGAGCGCCCGATGATGGCTGCCGAATTCAGCCCGCAAAGCTATGGCCCGGCCGTGCGGGCCCTGCTGGAACCGCGGCGACTGGCAGATCTCGGCCCCGGCACGCCGAATCAAACCGCGCGAGCGGCAATCGAAGCATTAACCGATGCCTCGCTGTTCTTGGGCCAGCCTGTCGTCGATCCGGAGATGGCCGCGGCCTGTCGCGCAGGGCTGTGGCTGTATCACGATTTTCTCGATCGCTCGCACCAGATCAGCCAGGACCTCGACACGCCCACCGGCAGTTTCTGGCACGCCATCATGCATCGCCGCGAGGGAGATTTCTCCAACGCCAAGTATTGGTTCCACCGCGTGGGCCAGCACGCCGTCTTCACACCCCTGGCGCAGGCCGCGCGCACATTGGCCGCCGACGCCATCATGCCCGTTCAGCAAACTTTTCTGGCCACGCAGACCGCCTGGGACCCGTTACAATTTGTCGATCTCTGCCAGCGCGTCATCGGCTCCGGCTCGCCCCAAGAATCCCTTTGCCAGCGGATCCAACTGCGCGAATGGGAACTGTTGTTCGACTTCTGCCACGGCGCCGCCCGGAAGGGACGCAACGGGGCGGGGGCAGCGGGATAGGCATCGTGTTCAACAGCCTACTGCCGGCCCGCGGCCCTGAAGGAGGGCATCCAACTCCGGAGCCATCCACTTGAAGAACCTGGAACGCCTCGGGAATAGGAAAAGCTCCCCCGCGAGGGCTCGAACCGGGCACGTTACGCGGGCGCGGCTAACACAATTCATGAACCTGCTGTCGCTGGACATTCAAGAGAAGGTTCTGTTCCTGCCCTCAACAGAGCGTGGACGTGACATGATCAGGGAGAAGGATCTGCGGCCGATTGCTGTGATCGCCAGTTGGAGATTACC
>JBGTDH010001101.1:0-3022 GCA_041748435.1 Pirellulales bacterium | reverse complement strand
CCACTGGCCCGGTGCCGGCCAGCACCGTCGCCTGCGATCCGGCCAGTTCCACATGCCGGGCGGCCGAGAGCACCGCGGCGGCGGCCGTGGTGTTGGCCCCGTTGGCATCCAGCATCACCGAAACGCGCACCGGCCCAAAGAACGTGCGCTTCACCTGCTCCAGGAGGGCCTCACCGGCTTCGACGCTGGCGCCGCCGATGAAAATGGCGGTCGATTTCAGATCATCGCCGCCGCGCGTGAACATGGCACCATGCACCAGCCCGCGGACATCCGTATCTTCCACATCACCCTGGCGGAACAAAAAATCGACTCCGGAATCCACGGCCACCACAGCGTCGAACGTGCTGGCTTGGGGATCGGAGTCGAGCTGGATCAGAATCTTCCGCTTCATCGGGAAACATGGAGTGCGGCGACTCGTCGCCGCTTTAGGATTTCTTGGATGATCTGTCCGCTCTCGCGCGCCTCTAAAAGTCCTAAAGCGGTGACAAGTCTCCGCACTCCAAAGTAACGCCGAAGACTAGAAGCCGCGGAACGGGTGAACGGCGTCCTTCCCGGCGATCATTTCGTCGGCGGAGGGCTTGCCTTTCATGGCATTCTCGATGGCCATCTTCGTGGCCTGATAGTTGTAGTCGTAGATCTTCTTGTCGTCGCTGGCTTGCCAGTGAATGAACACGCCGCAGACGATGACCAGCTTCTCGGCATCGGCCTTGGGAATGACGCCCGCGCCCACGCTGTCGGCCACGGCCTTGGCCACGGCGGCCTGGGCAGGTCCAAACATTTGCACGGCCTGCTTGGCGCCGCCGATGGTGACCTTGGTAATCAGCACGGTGGCCGGCTTTACGGCCAGGTTGGGCGTGAGCACGGCCAGCAGGTTGGAGTGCCCCTTGCTTTGGCGTGCCAGGGCGTTGGCAAAGGCGTAACCCACGGGGCCGTCCTTGTCGCCAATCAACAGATCGATATGGGCAATCTCGTTGCCTTCCCCCGCCAGTGCTTCCCCGATGAACATCGACATAGCTTACTCTCCCTCTCGTATGGTCTGCGCAGAACTAGATCTCAGCCTTGGAAAGGGTGCAAAATAGCAGACCCCTCTGCGAAAGCAAGCAGCCACGCCCGTTGACCGGTGAGATTTAACTCGCCCCCCGCACGGCCCCCTTGCCCGCAAAGTGTCATCGGGTATCTTCGGCGGCTTGCCTCAGCAGGCCCGGCGGGCGTCAGGCACATGCCGCCACCTGGGCTCCCACCACGTGCAAACTCATCCGGAGGAACTCTAATGCTCGCTTCCGCACTTCTTTTCGTCGCTGCCCTGGGCGCGTCTCCCGCCACACCGGCCGCAGCGCCTAGCCTGCATCCGGTGGAGCAGAACATTGTGCATTACACCAACGTGCAGAGGCAGCGGCACGGCCTGCCGCCGCTAACGATCGATACGCGGCTGATGTCAACGGCCCGCCGGCATTGCTCGTGGATGGCGCGATCCGGCACGCTGACGCATACCACGGCCCAGGTGGCGGAGAATATCGCCCAGGGGCAGTCCAACAGCTCGCACGCCGTGCAAGATTGGATGAATTCGCCCGGGCATCGGGCCAATATGCTCAACGGCAGTTATACGCGCGTCGGTGCGGCCGCCTATACCGGAAGCAACGGGCAGGTGTTCTGGTGCGTGCAGTTCCTGCGGGGATAGCCCGGGAGGACAGCGACGATTGCATCGACCCTCTGATCAATCGCAGAGGGGCGGCGGGTTTCTTCGAAACCCGCTGCCGGTCTCGGAGAGACCGGCCTACATTGGCTAGCGGAACAGGCCGACGCGGAACGAGAAGTTCTGGATCTGGTCGGTGTCGGCATGGGCGATGGGGAAGGCGAGATCGAGGGCGATCGGAGCCGGTCCCAACGCTGGCACGGAGATTCGCAAACCGAAGCCGGGAGCGACGCGAAATTCGTCGCTATCAATGTGGTCAATCGTTGTGGCCACGGTGCCGAAGTCGCAGAAGAACACGGCTCGCAAGGCGTCGTCGGCGGTGATGGGCGCCAGGTACTCCACGGAGCCCAGGAACTCGAACTCGCCGCCCACGACCGTGCCCATGTTCACCGGGCTGGCGCCGCGAAAGCGGAAGCCGCGCATGGTAGTGGTGCCGCCCGCGTAGAAATGTTCGATCACCGGCGTGTTGCTGCCGGAGACGCCCACCGTGGCGCTCACGCCGATCACGTGGCGGCCCGAGCCGTCCGGCCGCTGGCGGATGAGGAAGAACTGCCGCAGATCGAACGTGCCGCGCGGATAGTCGAACTCGCCGAAGCCTTGCTCGAACGCCAACTCAATCAAGTGGCCTTCCGTCGGCAAGAACACGTTGTCTCGCGTATCGTGTGCCAAGGCAAAACGAGCCTTGTACAAATCGGTGTGTCCCAAGACTTCCAGCACCTCCGGCGGCGTGGGGACGCGGGCGCCATGCACCTCCACGTCTTCCGCGCGGACGGAGCTGGTGAACGCCAGGTCGGGCGTGATCTGGTAGCCCAGGCTTAGCTGACCGCCCAGGCGGCTCTCGGTCCAATCGCGATAACGGCGATCGAAGATGAACCCGCTCACGCCGAAGCTGATCGGCGTGTCGAATAGGTAGGGCTCGCTGAAGTTGAACATGTAGCGCTGCACTTGCGTGCCCGGCACGGCCTCCAAGCGCAGCCGCTGGCCGGCGCCGCGAAAGCCCGAGCCTTCCCAGATTTCGTACCAACTGCCGGGAAAACGCATGATGTCAAAGTTCTGCTCCTCCAACACCACGTTGCCCACCAGGCCGGCGTCGGAGTTTACGCCCACGCCAAACATCAAGCGGCCCGTGCGGGCCTCTTCCACCGTGGGCACGATGTTCACAAAATCATCCGGCTGCTCGGGGAAGAGTTGCCCGGAGAGCGGCGGCGGAGCGACCTGTTCGATCGCGCCGGGATTCAGCATCGGCGGCGGCCCCATCGAAGGGCCCATCGACGGCCCGAGTCCCGGCTGGGCCGGCGGCCCGCCAAATTGTGTTTGCCCATTCGGGGG
>JBGTDH010001100.1:0-11376 GCA_041748435.1 Pirellulales bacterium | reverse complement strand
CAGCGACGCCAGCAGCCGCTCCTGGTTGCCTTTGACCTGATCGTCCAAGGCATAACGCTTGAGCACCTGCACGGTCCGCTGGCTGGGCTTGCCGCCGCCGCGGCCGCTGAGCTTCAGCCGCTCGACCAGCGGATTGTGCGGCGTCGAGCGAACGGTGACCCATTGCGTCGATCGGCATCCGCTCGACCAAAGCAGCAAACACGCCAACGCCAGCATCGGCCAGCGACGCGGCGCGCGAGGCGATCGTACACGGCAAACGTGCATGCGTGCTTGCAAGACCGGAGGGGTGCGTGGTAGAGAAGCGGCACAGTTAGGAAAAAACGTCCCGCGGGTCAACGGTACTCGACGCCATGCTAGCAGTCGCCTTGAAATCGTTAGCGGCGATGAGCACGAACGAAGCGTTGGCCGCTGTTGCCCGCTGCGGCGTGCAACACGTTGAGATCGAAGCGGGCAAATTGCTCGATGCCAACCATTTGCGCGAACATGGTCTGAGCGTCACGACGCTGGACGCCACGGAGCTCGACGCGGCCGATGAGCGGTGGGTCGAATTGATCGACAGAGCCCACGACCTCCTCGGCTGTCGAATCATCATCGTTTCCGCCGGCGACGATGGCGGCGACCACGCGCGTCGTGAGACTCTATTCAAGCAACACCGCGGCATCGCCGATCGCGCCGCGCAGGCCGGTTTAGTGCTGGCTTTGGACACGCTCCCCGGACTGTGCGGAGATACCCGGGGGATGGTGGGGACCCTCGATCAGTTGCAGCATCCGGCCGTGAAGCTTAACTTTGATACGGGTCGCTACCTGCAGTTGAACCCCTGGTCCAGCGGCGAAGTGGCCCTGCAACGCGTCTTCGGTCTTTTGGCCAGCGTGCGGCTCACCAACTTCACGGTCGGCGTGGAACCGCTCGAGTATTCGCCCTTAGGTCAAGGAGGCGATGTGGACTTTTCCCGCACCTGGCAGATCCTGGGCGGCTTGGGCTTCTCCGGGCCCTGCACGATTGCGTTTCAGCCCGCCACGCGGCGGCCACCCACGGGCGAGCAGTGCGCAGCGTGGCTGCACCAGAGCATTCAACACTTACGCGGCTGCGGTTGGATGGATTGAGTTATGCC
This sequence comes from Pirellulales bacterium, assembly GCA_041748435.1. GTDB lineage: Bacteria > Planctomycetota > Planctomycetia > Pirellulales > JBGTDH01 > JBGTDH01. The sequence goes on along the minus strand of JBGTDH010001100.1, from coordinate 10,265 downwards.
GACGCTTTTGATTCACAATCTCGACGAACTGCGCAACCAGGTTGGGCAGACCCTGGGCGTCAGCGATTGGCTCGAGATCACGCAGGAGCGCATTGATCTGTTCGCCGACGCTACGGGAGATCGGCAGTGGATCCACTGCGATCCCGAGCGCGCCGCGCGAGAGAGCCCCTACGGCACGACGATCGCGCACGGGTTTCTCACGCTCTCCCTATGCTCCACCCTGGCCAACCAGGTAGTGTCCGTTCCGACCGCGCAGCGCGTCATCAACTACGGCCTGAATCGAGTGCGGTTCCCTAGCCCGGTACTCTGCGGTGCGCGTATCCGGCTGGTCGTGAAGCTGGCCGAAGTGCGTGAGCTCACGGAAGCCATCGAGACGCAGTACGAATGCACGATGGAAGTTGAAGGTCAGACCAAACCCGCTTGCGTGGCCACCTGGCTGTTGCGAGTGTATTTCTAAGTCAGCCGCGCCCTAGCGCCGGCGACAAAATCCGCCACGATTGACCTAGGGCCGCCCCCCGGCAATGGCAACTTTACCTTCCACCGTCTCCAACTTACGATGTTGGAGGGCGACGTCCAACTGTTGCAAACCGCAGCGCGGTAGTCGCCCGTGCAACGATGTAAGGCATTGCAATGATTGCGTTTACTTCATCGTTGCATCGTTGCACACACACCCGTTTTGCAGAAATGATGACGGTCCGTGCTTGCGACACGCGGTCACGCCTTGACACTCTGCGTAAGTTCCGTATTCTTAGTGATTCGCAACTTTTTCGGATTCGTAGCCCAACAAGCGACGCATCAACGAGTTAGGAAGAGCAGAACCATCGATGCCGACGATTAATCAGTTGGTCAAGAAGAGCCGGCGGCCGCCGCGTAAGTTCAGCAAGTCGCCGGTGCTGGATAAATGCCCGCAGAAGCGGGGCGTCTGTCTGCAGGTAAAGACCATGACCCCCAAGAAGCCGAACTCGGCGCTGCGGAAGATCGCGCGGGTGCGGCTGTCTAACGGCAAGGAAGTCACGGTCTATATCCCGGGCGAAGGCCACACGCTGCAAGAGCACTCGATCGTGCTGATTCGCGGCGGTCGCGTGCGGGACTTGCCGGGCGTGCGCTACCACATTGTCCGCGGAACCTTGGACTGCCTGGGCGTGAGCGGCCGCAAGCAAAGCCGCAGCCTGTACGGCGCCAAGAAATCGTAGCTCTTGGTCAATTTGAGATTTGCAATTTGCAATTTGAAATCTCAGATCAGAAATCTGATAGTCATCTGAAATTTGAGATCTGGAATCTGAGATAGCTTCACATGGGAAAAATCACCGCCAGCCGCAAGATGCTCGCCCCCGACCCGCGCTATGGAAATCTCCTGGCCGGGAAGTTCATCAACTGCCTGATGCACTGCGGCGAAAAGAGCACCGCCCAGCGGCTGTTCTACGACGCCTTGGACATCGTCAAGGAAAAGATGCCCGACGTCGAGCCGATCGATGTCTTCCTGCAGGCATTGGAGAACATTAAGCCGGCGATCGAAGTGCGTAGCCGCCGTGTCGGTGGTGCCGCGTACCAGGTGCCCATGCAGGTGAACCGCAATCGGCAGCAATCGCTGGCCATCCGCTGGCTGCTGTTGGCGGTGCGCGAGAAGAAGGGCCGGCCGACCTATGAGAAGCTGGCCGAGGAGCTGATGGCCGCGTACAAGCGCGAAGGCGCCGCCATCACCCGCCGCGAGAACGTGCATCGCATGGCCGACGCCAATAAAGCCTTCGCGCACTTTGCGTGGTAAGAGAGAGTCATCCAAGCGCCGCGCTGTAGGTCCCCTGCAGTGCGGCGTTCGTTTGCGCAGATGAGGAGATTGCAAATTGCAAATTGCAAATTTCAAATTTCAAATTGAAGGAAGGCGGGGCAGCGCGTTCAGCCGCACCAATCGCTTTGCGCCAATTTGCAATTTGCAATTCGCAATTTGCAATTTGCAATTCCCCGTTAACAATTTGCAATCTCTCCTCCTTTGCATTGCGGGGTGGCTCACATGCCTCGCGATCTAAACACGCTCCGCAACATCGGCATCATCGCCCACATTGATGCCGGCAAGACCACGGTCACCGAGCGGATGCTGTTCTATTCCGGCGCCATTCACCGCATGGGCGATGTCGACAAAGGCACCACCACCACCGATTTCGATCCCGAGGAGCAACAGCGCGGCATCACCATCTACTCGGCCTGCGTGACCTTCAACTGGAAGGGACACGTCATCAACCTGATCGACACGCCCGGCCATGTCGATTTCACGGCCGAAGTGGAACGATCGCTGCGCGTGCTGGACGGCGGAGTGGTGGTCTTCTCGGCCCGCGAAGGCGTGGAGGCGCAGAGCGAAACCGTCTGGCGGCAGGCCGATAAGTATCACGTGCCGCGGGTCGCGTTCATCAACAAGCTCGATCGCGAAGGCGCCGATTTCCACGGCACGCTGGACGAGATTCGCAAGCGTCTGGACTCCAACCCGGTGGCCATTCAGATTCCCATCGGCGCCGGGCCGCCGCACATGAAGGACGCATTCCGCGGCATCGTCGACCTGGTGAAGATGAAGATGCTTACCTTCACGTCCGAATCGCAAGGCGCCACGGTCGTCGAAGGCGAGATTCCCGCCGAACACTTGGAAGACGCTCAACTGTGGCGATCGCAGATGCTGGAGCAGCTCTTCGATTTCTCCAACGAGCTGGCCGAGCTCGTGCTGGCCGAGACCGACGTGCCCGAGAATCTGGTGCGCAAGGTCCTCCGCGATGCCACGGTGCATGAGTTGATTGTGCCCGTGTTGTGCGGTTCGGCCTTGGACTACGTGGGCATTCAGCCGCTCTTGGATGCTGTGGCCTGGTATCTTCCCAGCCCGGCCGAGATGCCGCCGATCGACGGCCTCAACCCCAAAAAGAAAGACGCCAAAGAGTCTCGCAAGCCCGATGTCAAGGAGCCGTTGGCCGGGCTGGTGTTCAAGATTCAGGTGGGCCGTCACGGAGAGATGCACTTTGTGCGTGTCTACTCAGGCACGCTCGAAGCCGGCAGCCGCGTCCTCAACCCGGGCAAGGATAAGAAGGAGCTCGTCAACCAGCTCTGGTTCATTCAAGCCGATCGCCGCGAGGAGCAGGCCGAAAGCGTCGAGGCCGGCGATATCGTCGGCGTGATCGGCCTCAAAGCCGCCATTACCGGCGACACCATTTGCCACACGCAGCATCCGATCTTGCTGGAGTCGATCCAGTTTCCGGAGACGGTCATCTCGATGGCCATCGAACCGGACAGCTCGGCCGAACGCAAGAAGCTGCACGACCCCCTGGAGATGCTCAAACGGCAGGACCCCACGCTCCGCACGCGCGAAAGTGAAGAGACCGGCCAGACGCTGATCTCCGGCATGGGCGAGCTGCACCTGGAGATCATCAAGCACCGCTTGCTGCGGGATTTCAACCTCAACGTGAAGGTGCATAAGCCGCGCGTCAGCTACCGGGAGACGATCAAGCATGCCGTGGAAGTAACGGGCGAGTGCAATCGGCAGGTCTCCGGGCAGACGCAGTTTGCGAAGGTGCGGCTCAAGCTGGAACCCTTCGAGGCAGGCGAGAAGCCGGTCACGGTGCTCGACACCAGCAAAGGCAAGCTGGCCGAGCCGTATCTCAACGCGGTGCTGGAATACCTGCGCGACCGGGGCGATGGCGGCGGCTCGTTCGGTTATCCGCTGTTGAAAGTGAAGGCCACGGTCACCGGCGGCGAAGAGAGCGAGACGGAGAGCAACGAGATCGCCTTCCGCGTGGCCGCCGCCGATGCCTTCAACAAAGCTCTTAACGACGCCGGCACGGTGATCCTCGAGCCGATCATGCGCGTCGAAGTCATGATGCCGGAAGACTACTTCGGCGACTTCGTGAGCGACCTGCAGCAGCGCCGCGGCACCATCACGCAGACCCATCAGCGCGGCAACAAGACCGTGATCGAAGCCCGCGCCCCGCTGGCCTCTCTGTTTGGCTACTCCAACGCCATGCGGAGCCTCAGCCAGGGCCGCGCCACCTGCACGATGGAACCCGCCGGCTACGGCCCCGCCCCGCCCGAAGTGCTGCAATCTCTGATGTAGGGCGAGCGTCTCGCTTGCCCGGCTTCTCTGTGCGCGGCACCCACGGGGAGGTACGATGGTTTCCAAAGGCTAGTCTCGCGCAGGATCGAAGCCATGAGCACGGCCATCGAGTCCGGGACGGAAATGCTTCTGCGCGCGATCAACCCGCGTGAGGGAGATTTGCCTCCCGAGGCCTCGCGGTGGCTTTTTCAGGTGAAACTTTCCGCCGAGGACCGCGAGAACGTCAACCGGTTGGCCGCGAAGGCGCGTTAACGCCGGGCGAGCGTGAAGAGTTGAATGAAATCGAGCGAGTTACGAGCTTTTTGGAACTGCTGCAGTCGAAGGCGCGCCTCTCGCTGAAGAACTCAGGCCTTTCGACCTGACGCGCATGGACGCCGCACTTGAGCAACTCGTAGGGAAGCGAGCGAATTGGCTTTGCGAGTATTGCCAGTTTCCCGCGAAGATCTCGTTGTTGCCGTTTCAGTTGGACCACATCATTGCGGAAAAGCATCAGGGCCTGACAACAGCGGGCAACCTCGCCCCGAGTTGCGAACGGTGCAATTCCCACAAAGGGCCAAATATCGCCGGGTACCTGCACGGGAAGCATGTTCCCTTGTTCAATCCGCGAGTTGACGTATGGTCCGACCACTTCGAGTGGCGCGGCCCCGTACTGGTCGGCAAGACGCCGATCGGGCAGGTCACGATTCAAGTCCTGGCGATTAACCTCCCTTATCGTATCGCACTCAGGGACGCCGTGATTATCGAGGGGATCTTCCCGCGACAACGTGAATAGAGTCGCTGGGCATTTCCTGAAATTCGCCCGAACTGGCGCGGACTGTTAGGATAAACGATGGCCGACAGATGATCTTCACTCCTAGGCAAGGTGACACGTGGCAACGGTTGAACTGACTCTGGAACAGCTCCGCGACGCGATCATTCAATTGCCAGACTCGCAACGCCAACGGCTCCTCGAGGACATCGAGCGAATTCCTGCTGCGGAGGACGCGCGGCGTATGGCGAGCGAACTTCGCGGCACCTTTCGCATGAACGCCCACAATCGCGCACGAATGAGCGAACTCTTGGCCAAGGGAAATGAAGGCACTCTTTCAGCCGCGGAAAGCCGCGAGCTGAACGCTTTGGTGGATGAGTTCGAACAGCGCACACTACAGATGGCGCGCGCGGTCGTCCGATCCGGCCAGCCGACCTGATTGGGTTGGACATGGCGAAATCGCGACCCGAGGTCGGGCCGTCGGGTGAGATTGTTCGACCCGCGGCGGCAGTCATGGAAGCGTCACTTCCACTGGAGTGACGACGCTGGTCGAGTGGTCGGACAGTCTGTTGTAGGACGGGCAACGGTCGAGTCATTGGACATGAATCGTCCGCGCATTGTACAGATTCGTCTCATCTGGGCCGCCATCGGGTTGCATCCACCCGAGGACTGACGAAGCGGATCCAGAGATCAGGGCATTTCCTTGAAATCGCCCGTGTACGGTTTGCCCTCGATTACGCCGGTGAGCGTCCCCGCATACTCTTGAACGATGCCGAGGTTGTCGTGCTTGCCCACAAAGCGGGACGAGGAACCCGCGGGTTCACCGTCCAAGGGCTGAGCCTCGAGATCGATCTCCGTCATAGGCTGATTGATAATCAACTGGATTGTGGAGGCCTTGATCGGCGCGGGGGTCTTCTCGTCGCTTCCGAGGACGTACACCGTGGCTTGTTTCTGATCGTGATCGACCGTGAACTCCAGATGATACGCCCCGCCGCCCCAATCGAAGATCGTGCCGCCGTGCGGGCCGGAACCGTGAACGTGCTCCTGCCTTCGGGCGCCGCGGCAGGCGCCGGTCATCGCTTCGCGTCAACATCGTCCAATCGAACCTGCTTTCTGGCTCCAGGTGAGTCGGTAGCCGTTCTGACGACCCACCGCAATGAAGGCCAATATCCAGGCCGACGTAAAGAGGTTGATCCAGACCAGGTGCATGAGGTCTGGACCGCCAGCGACAAAGATTCTTGCCGAGAGCCAAGATTCCGCGGGCGTTGCCAGCCCAATCAGGACCAGGACCAGCAGCGCCGCTAGCCAGGCTCGTCTTGGCAGCAGCGCTGCCAGCGTAAGCGGCAGGCTGATCAGAATCGCTGGCGCGGCAAGGATGAGGAATCCCAGCAGCGCTCGAAATCCCAGGACCTCCCCGGCAACAGGCAAGCGCGAAACGCCCAGGATTACCGCGACGCACAAGATGAAAATCATGAGCTGACGCAGGCCAAACTGCGGCTTGGCCGCATCGGATTGCACCCCCGCACGCAGGCGCAATCCGAAAGCAAACGCCAGCAGCCAAAGTGGAACCTGGATGAGAATCCACAGCAGCCCGAGACTAGTCCCCAATGCCGGTACGTTCAACGATTCCGGTCTAAGCCGGAGGCCGATCGCAACGGCCGACACTAGCAGCGTCAACCAGATGATCGAAAACAGGAGCCGACGATACAACCCTGAGGGCCCCAGGGCCGTCCAGAATGCCGCAATCGTCGTTTGTCCAAACAGCGTGCCGATTGAGCAGCCGATGGCAAAGGACTCCCACGCGGAGTAGGGATTAGCGGGCTTCAAGTCCAAGGCCGCCACCAGTACACAACCCGTCGCAATCAAAGGCAATGTCCCAAGATAGACTCGGGGCGCGGAGATCATGGAACGCTCCGGTTCACTGGCCAACGGTCAGTCGAATCCAACAGCTCGATGATTAACGCAAAAGGCAGCCGCGAGGCTCTTCCCGGAACGGCAGTGAATGCACGTTTATTGCTGGCTTGAACCGATTACCCCCAGGTTATCCCGTTACGCCCTCGGCCCTAGCACCAGCCATGTGCCGACGCAGCTCGCTGCCAGCGCAAGCCCCGCCAGCATCGCGGACCAGAAGCCCAATCCCAGACGCTGTGCAAAGGCCAGCGGCAGAAAGAACGGCAGGCCCAGACAGACGAGGACCACCGTTTCCCGCGCGAGGCGGGAGAGGGCCAGCAAATCGTGATGCTGAAACCAGGCGAACAGGAAGGCCAGGATGCTGATCAGCGGGAGCGACAATAGCATGGCCCCGGCGCGCGGCGCGCGCTGCGACAACTCCGCAACGGCGACTACAATCACCGCAGCCAATGCGACGCGAAATACGTACCAGGCTGAATCCATTGTCCGTTATGCTCCGAGGCACCGGCCAACGCACGGCTCCCTCCTTGGAGCCGGCGCGGCCGTCGATCTCCTTTACGGCAATTCCTTGGAATCGCTCGTGTACGGCTTGCCCTCGACTTCTCCGCTGAGCGTCCCTGCATACTCCTGGACGATGCCGATGTTGTCGTGCACGCCCACGAAGCGGGACGAAGTGCCCTCGGCTTCTCCCTCCATGGGCTGCGCGTCCAGTTCGATGTCCGTGGCCGGGTCGTTGATGACCAGGCGAATCTTGGACGCCTTAATCGGCTGGGCTGTCTTCTCATCGCTGCCAAGAACGTACACGGTGACCTGCTTCATGGGATGCGAGACCGTGAACTCCAAGTGGTACGCTCCGCCGCCCCAATCGGTGACCGTGCCGCCATGCGGACCGGAACCGTGAACATGCTCTCCACCTTCCGGTGCCGCGGCAGGGGGCGGCGTGGGACCCGGCGCGGGTGCCGGCTCCTTGGAACAACCCAGGGCCACGAGGGTGGCCGCACATAGACAAACATTTCCTAAGACTCGGCGATACATGCTGCACTCCTTTTCAGAACAAACGGGTCAAACAGTAACGCGGCTCGGTGGATCTTCCAGAAACTCATCTCCGGCATCGCCGGAGGACACGAGTCGCTGCGCATCCTTGCCGCTGAATCTCCAAAACAAACCAGGGTGAATCAAAAACTCGCAAAACGTGGAGGTGACCAGCCCGCCTAGAATGACGGTGGCCACGGGATAGAGGATTTCGCGGCCCGGCTCTTGCCCACCGACGACCAGCGGCACCAAGCCGATGCCGGCCGTGAGTGCGGTCATCAGCACCGGCGAGAGCCGCTCCAGGCTGCCGCGCAGCACCATCTCCTGGCTGAACTCCTCGCCCTCTTCCTTCATCAGGTGGAAGTAGTGCGTCACCAGCAAGATGCCGTTGCGCACGGCGATGCCGCCTAATGAGATGAAGCCCACCAGGCTGGCCACCGTGAGCGTCTGGCCCGTGAGCACCAGTGCGATCACTCCCCCGATAAATGCCGTGGGCAGCGCATTGAGGATTTGCAGCACCACGCGCACCGACGGGAACAGCAGCATCAGCACGACGAACATGCCGATGACCGAAACCCCGGCGAGCAAAGTAATCAGCGTGGTGGCCCGCTGCTGGCTCTCGAATTGCCCGCCATATTCGATGAAGTAACCTTCGGGCAACTCCACCTGATCTCTCACGCGCTGCTGAATCTCCGCCACGGCGCTGGCCAGGTCGCGGTCTTGCGTGTTGCAGCGAATGACGATCCGGCGGCGGGCATTCTCGCGATTCACGGAGTTCGGTCCCGCGCCTTCGCCGATATCGGCAAGCCTGGCCAATTCCACTTGCCCACGCTCGCCCGGCAGATCGATCCGCAGCCGTCCGAGATTGGCGTAGTCGGTGCGATAGGCCTCTTCCAGGCGGACGAGCAGGTCGAAGCGTCGTTGGCCTTCCAGAACCTGGGAGACCACTTCTCCCTGCAAGGCCGTCTGCAGCACCTTGGCTACGTAGGCTCGCGTCAGGCCATAGCGGGCCAGATCGTCAGCCCGCAAACGGATGTGCAGCTCCTCCGCGGGGCGGATCGGCTCAATCACCGGCGGGGTCAGGCCCGGCACGCTCTGGATGGCCGTCTGAATTCGGTTCGCCGTGGCCAACAGCGTATCCAGATCGTCGCCATGCACCTTGATGGCAATTTGCGCGTACACGCCGGAGACCATGTGACTGATCAAGTGCGCCAATGGCTGCTCGACCTCGATATCGACGCCAGGCACTTCTTGGCGCAGCTCGGTCAACAACCGCTCAAGCAACTCCTCGCGATTGTGGTGCGACCTCGGATTGATGCTCAAGATGTACTCGCTGGAGCTCACGGGCATGGCATGCTCGTCCAGCTCTGCGCGGCCCGTTCTGCGCACGAAGTACAAAATGTCTCCGTCGGGATTCTCGAGAGACTGCTGCCTGGCGCGAAACTTTTCGTCGATCAACGCCGAGGTGCGGCTGGAGGCCTCCAACGAGGAACCCGGCGGCAGTGTTACGTTCACCTGCACGCTGCCCTCATCGAACTGCGGCAGGAAATTGCGGCCCAACTGCGACAATTGCCAGAAAGAGAATGCCACCATTCCCCAGGTTGCGACGAGCAAGAGGCCGGGGCGAGCCATGCTGAAGCGAATCAGGTAGCTGGCGCCTTGCTTGAGCACGCGCAGCAGAATCCCGTCGCCTTCGCGATGCGTGGCCTTTGATTGCGGCAACAGATAGTAGCTCAAGACGGGCGTGACCGTGAGCGACACCAAGAGCGAGGCCAGAATGGAGACGATGTAGGCGATCCCCAGCGGCGCAAACAGGCGGCCTTCCACTCCGGACAAGGCGAACAACGGCAGAAACACCAGAATGACGACCGCCGTGCCGAACACGATGGCGCTGCGGATTTCCTTGCTGGCTTCATACACCACTTGCAAAGCTGGTTTGGGATGCGGCGCATTGTGGTTCTCCTTGAGCCGGCGGAAGATGTTTTCGACGTCGACGATGGCGTCGTCGACCAGTTCACCCATCGCCACGGCGATGCCGCCGAGCGTCATGACGTTGATGGAAAGTTGCGCCTCCGTGAGGTAGCTCACCAGCCGGAATACCAGCGTGGTAATCACGAGCGAGAGTGGAATGGCCGTGAGGGTGATGAACGTGGTGCGGAAGTTCATCAGGAACAGAAACAGGATGATCACGACCAGCACGGCGCCGATCACCAGCGCCTCGCCGACGTTGAACACGCCGCGATCGATAAAGTTCTTCAGCCGAAACAACTCGGAGTTGATGAGCACGTCGGACGGCAGGGAGTCCTCGACCTCGCGCAGAGCGGCATCGATCTGATCGGTCAGACTGCGCGTGTCGACATGCGGCTGCTTGGCGATCGTGAACACCACGCCCGGGCTGCCGTTGACGCTGCCATCGCCGCGCTTGAATTGCGGCCCTTCCGTCACGCGAGCCACGTGCTTCAGCAGCACCACGCGCTGCGGCGTGTGCTT
>JBGTDH010001099.1:0-11884 GCA_041748435.1 Pirellulales bacterium | reverse complement strand
GCCCCCAGGCCGCCAGTGCCCCGCCCCCGGAAATCGGCCCAGCCGATCGCAATCGACCGGTAGTCCCCTTGGCGCCGTCGGCCGCCAATCATCCCACACCCAGCCGCGTCCTGCTGGAATGGCATCGCCCCGCGACCGCCGATCACTGACCGGGCGATCTTCCTCCGTGGTGCTAAACGACCCCCGTCCGACGCCTGTCTCATTTCATTTCATTTCATCATTTCACGGCTGCGGCCTTGCCGTCACGAGCGCCGGCAGACAAGATCATTGTTTGGCCCTACCCCCGCGTCGGCCAACCCTCGCTTGCGCGTCGGGCTAGCCGATGCGCAGCGTAGCCCGACGCGCAAGCGAGGGATTTCGTAGCGCGGGTTGGCGCCGGTGCGTGGAAATCTGTTCGGCGAGGAGGTGATTTTATGGGCGCGGAGCCGTGGGATTACTTCGTTCCCTACGAGCCCGATCTTCAGGCCGCGCTGGAAAAACTTCGCCAGCGGGAGTTCGAGGCCGGGCGCTTCCGGGGCAGCGAGCTTGGCCCGGTGAATATAGCTGAGGCGTTCGCCAACATGGATGCCGACGGCACCGCCTCCATTCTCGACATCTTCGCGGTCGGTGAGGAACGTGAGTTCTGCACGGTGGCCCCGCTGTCGAATGAGGAGTTGCTACGGTACTTCGGCACCGTACAGCCAACTCGCGAGATGGTTCAGCGGGGTGAGCATGCGATCGGCGCTGGGCTGTACGATGACATCGATCGCGGGCAGGGAGTGTACATTATCTGCTACCGCGACGGAGTGCCTTCGGAGATCTTCTTCGGGGGCTATTCGTTCGACTGAGTGGTTGCGCGTCTGGCTCGCCTGATTCGTCGTTGCAATCCGGTGTTCCCTGCTCGACGTGAACAGTCAAACGGACATTCCGTGATCCGGCTCGATCAGCCAACGTCGGAACGCTCGTCGGCGCCCTGAGCCGCAAACGCGGCGAGACTCGAAAGCCCAGGCCGAAGGCCTGGGTTCGCCGAGCAACGAGAAAACATAAGGCCCAACGGGCCGTGACGACTGAGGATGTGCGTTAACGGCATCGGTGCGGATGCGGTCGGGAGCGAAACGCGGTTGTTGACGACTGCTGGGGTGGAACTAATCCCAGACATACCGCTCGTCGAACGCAATCTCGTGCCGCCGCAGCAATTCGCGGAGCTCGTCCTGAAACGTGCGTCGCCGATGATGCTCTTCCTGGTTGGCAATATAACGCTGCACTTGCTCTTTGTTCGATTGGCTGACCGAGAAGGCCCCATAACCGTTCTGCCAGGCAAACTGTGCCGCGACTCCGCCCTCCTCTTTAGTTCGTGCGGACGAGCTGACCTTGATCTCCTGCACGAGTCTGGCGATCGTGATTGTGCGAGACAAATTGCACAGGATGTGAATGTGGTCTTCAACGGCTTCGACGATCAGCGAAGGACAATCGAGGTTCGCCAACATGCCGATCAAATAGGCCTTCGTCACCTCACGCGAGTGCGCCTCGCGAAGGAACGGCTGACGGTTTTTTGTGCTAAAGACGATGTGCAGCAAGACATTGGCTAGCGACTGTGGCATCGTTCACACTCCCCTTCGAGTGACGGCCCTTCGGGCCTTGTCGTGCGGACCGGGACATGACACCCAGGCCTTCGGCCTGGGCTATCGAGTGGCACACCTTCGGTGTGCAGCCACCAAGCTAATTCCCGTGCGAGCCTGTCGCAACGCGGCGAAACTCGCTAGCCCAGGCCGATGGCCTGGGTCCGCCGAACAACGCGAGAAGAACAAGGCCCAACGGGCCGTGACGCTCCGTCACGCCGCACCGCTGCGGCGGCGGGCTGGGTTGCGGTAGAGCACTTCGCTGAGCAGCTCGAACGAGCCGCCTTCCCCCACGGGCCGATCGAAGTGCCAGTCGCCGTGCGTGGGCACAAAGGCCTCGTCCAGCGGCCAGGGATCGAACGGCGCGTAGCCAAGCGCATCGATCAGCTTTTGGGAGTACATCGTTACGTCGCCAGCCCGTGGCGGAATGGGAGGTGCGTGCAGCCGCGAGCCGCGAATGAGTAGCCGCGGATCGTAGCCTCCCACGCGATTCACAATCTGGGCGATCTGATGCAGGCTCAACTGCCGCGGACCGCCGGCGTGATACAACCCCGGCAGCGGATTCGCCAGCAGCCGCTCGCACAGTTGATTCAAGCAATCCGTGTAGGTGGGCGTGCGAATCTCATCGAAAAACAGCGTCGCCGGGCGCTGTTTGCAGAACCGGGACTGAATCCAATCGATTGCTCCCGCGTGGCCGTTGGAGCTCACGCCCATCGGCAGGCTGATGCGCAGAATGCACACCTCGGGCCGCTCCGCGCGAATCAACTCCTCGGAGGCCACCATTGTCTGGCCGTACACGGTCACGGGATCGGTCGGGTCATCCTCGCGATAATCCCCCTGCTTGTCGCCGGAAAACACGAGGTCGATCGACAGATGCACGATCGGCGTCGCGTGCCGCGCGGTAACCGCCAGCAGATTGCGTACCCCTTCCACGTTGATGCGCCAGGCCATCTCCGGATTGAGCTCGCAGCTCTTGAGGGCACATAAGCCGGCACAATCCAGCACGGCGGCGAAGCGATGCTGGCGGAACAGGCGTTCCAGCCCCTGACGATCTTCCGCGTTGCAGGCCACGATTCCTTCGCCCACCAGGCGCCAGTTGTCCTGCTGGCGAATGCCGATGACCTGTCCTGGATACCGCGCTTGAAAATAGTGCAGCGCATTGAAGCCCGGCACGCCGGCGATCCCGGTAATCAGCAGCGGCAACGGCGGGGCTAAGGGGTGATTCACTCCGGCATTCTAGGCCAAAGGTGCCGAGTGGTGCAGGGCGGTTCACTGCATTACCGCACGTACAGTGCGCTGCAACGTATGTCGCTGCGATTGCGGCCTTCGAAGGAGACTTTCAATCGCACGCGATCCGGCAAGTCTGCCACCTCCGCCTGGCCGTTCCACAGAATCGGCGATTGGAAGCCGTTCGTGCGCACCGTTGCCGCATGGGCACCGGAGAAATTCGGCAACGGTGTCGTGGTTTGGTCGAGAATCTCGACCTTGAGCGCCGCTTCTTTCCCCAGGCCTTCGGCATTCACGTAGAAACGTCGCGGGCCATTCCCCTGGAGTGCGATCGGCGCGGTGATGAACTCGCTCTTGATCGCAGGAAGCTGATAGTCTCCCGGCCCTAGCAACGTCTCATCCACAACAAGATCGGCAAAGCGATCGCGCGGCAAGGTGGCGATGCCAATGCCGCCGCGCGGCGGAGAACCCTGCCAGTTGCGCGGGTCCCACGCTCCATAATAAAGGTACGTCTGCTCGCCGATGTTCTCGAAGCCCTGACCTTGCAGCAGCCCGCCTTGATCCCAGGCGCCGTCGGGCCCGCGGCGCAAGAACACGTGCTCGTGGAACGGCTCGCGAAACCGGACGCCGTCGTTGCTCACGACCAGGCCCAGATCGATGGTCACATCTTCCCATTGCTTTCCGCCGTGCCACAGGCCGCTGATGCCGATCAGCACGTTGCCGCGATTCCACACGCTGATGCCCTCGTGCGTTTGCTCCCCTTCCCGGCTGCGGCCCGGGCCGAGCAAGGTGTGCTGCGGCATGCGCACAAAGCCCACGGTGCTGGCCTGCGACCAATGCACAAAGTCCGGCGAGAGGAACTCCCGCGTGACCCGGCCGTGATAGGGGCGCGAGGCCACAATCGCATTCTGGCCGGAGAGATGATACACGCCGTCCCACTTATACAGCCCGCCCACTGGTTCAAAGTGGAGCGCCGGCAGCACCATCTGATGTTGCGGCAGCTCCGCCTCGACGGGCTGGAGGTCGATCAGCGATTTCCAATGCAGCCCATCGCGGCTGGCATAGGGGGCGAACGTGCCCAGCCGCACGTCGTTCTTGGGGAACCAGACATGGGCCCCGAGTTTGTAGCGGCGATCGGGATTCGGATCGTCCGGCTCGAACAACACCTTCAGGTTGACGACTCCCAGCCGCGGCGCCAACTCCACCAGATTGTTGTCCCGATTGCCGCCGTACTCGACGATCCCCAAATACGGCTTGGTCCACCGCACGCCGTCTTCGCTTTCCGCATAAGCCACGCGCCACGGCGACGACCGCGGCGTGCGTCGATCGAGCCGGTCATCCCCCACCGCCACATACCACAGGCGGTATTTGCTCCCTTCACGAATGACCGAGCCGTAAAACTGCACGGCCCAGGAATCGCACGATCCCGCGGGTCCTCGCTGCACCACCGGATTGCGCGGATGCCGCTGCGGCACGCGCGGCACGAGTTTGAGGTTCTGCGTCAAAGGGATCGACACATCATCGCAGGCAAACAGCGTTGTGACTTTCGTCTCATCGAAGTACGGCGCGGACGCCGGCTCCTGGGCCATCGCTAGACCACTGGCGAGCGCCCAAAGCGTCGCGAACATGATCCAAGTGGAAATGTTGTTCAAGGGCACCATGATTACACCGGGCTTCCGGCTTGTCCCGGGAGGAGGATCACAGCCGACGCGCCACGTTCGATGATCTCTCATGTCGGCTGTTGTCCCATCACGACAGCCTGATTCGGCCGAAACCCTATTTAATGAGTTGATCGTAATCCGCGTGCGACCCAATCCAAAACCACGTGATTGTGTCATCCGCCAACGATCCCAAGGCCCGCCAGCCCCGGCCCACGCGTACCGCATACAGGTTCTCGTGGCCGTGAATGCGCTTGAAGTGCAAGCTGGGGTGGGCTGGATTGTCCCTCCACAGTCGATAGCACTTGCGCGCCTGCGCTTTGACGGCATCAGGCAGTTGACCGAAGCAAGCCACGAAATCGTCCGTCAACTGGGAGTTCACAGTTCATCAATGCCCAAGCTTCGAACGCGTCCCGCGCGGATGTCATCACGCGCCTTTGCCGCCAGTCGTGCTAATTGATCCTGCGAGCGTGCGAAACTCGCGTCCCAGCGCTGCTCGTCGGCCAATTCGTCCAGAATCAGCGTGGCGATGGCATCTTGCTCGAGTTGCGGAAGCTTCTGGACCTCCGCAAACGCTTGCGTCAGCAATTGTGTCATCGGATGGATCCTTGTTGCAGCCGGCTAGCCGTCGAAGTCTCTTGGATAGGATACATGGTACTGCAACGGACGGCAACAAACGGCGCGCCGGACGTCGAGGACTCACACAATGGCCCATGCAATGCAATGCAGAGCCGTGCGACAACCAATTAGGAGGCTGGCAGAGCGGTGTTTCGCCAGCGGAGTGGGGTGGCGAGGGCCGTTGAGGTCTGTACGGCCGTTTGGGCCAGGGGGGCGAGGCCCATCGTGATGCCGGCGAGGAAGAAGACCACCATGTTCTCGATCCCGGTGTACGTCACGTCGCGGGACATGAGCTGGCAAAAGTGTGTGACGAGTGCCGCCAGCAGCAGCACGGATTGCGTTTTCACCCAGGGGGGCGACTGCTCGCTGCGATACATCTGCCAGGCCGTGCGAGCCCAGCCTCCGAGGATCCCGAGAAACAGCAACATGCCGATCAGGCCGGTTTCCACCAGGATGCAGAGCAACGTGTTGTGATGCACGTAGCCGCGAATCGATTCGAGATCGTGTTCGCTGGAGCGATCGGATAAGTAGGGCAACACAGACTGGCGATAGTGGCCGAATCCGCAGCCCCACAGCGGCCGATCCTGGAACATCAACCACGAGGCGTAGGCGAAGCTGCCGCGCATGTGGGCCGACTTGCGGGTCTCGTCGGCCGATTGCTCGCGCTTGAAACCCAGCAGGCTGTCCCAATTGGCCACCGCGAACAACAGCCCACAGGCGGCGATGCTCCCCAGCACGCCCACGCGCCAGCGGCCGTGAAGCGTGAGGCCCAGGATCACCATCAGGCCGAGCACGGCTTCTCCCCAGGCGCTGCGGGTGTAGGTGTAGTAGAGCGCCGTGGCAAACAGCGGCAGGGTCGCAAACAGCAGAAGTTGTGCGGGCCGGCTTAGGTTGGGTCGCCAGACCCAGGCGGCCAGCAGGCAGAAGGCCAGCACGGTGCCGTAGCAGGCGGCCTGCACCATCGGTCCCCGCGCGCGGCCGAAGTGGATGCCCACCTTGGGATCGCTGATGTATTTGGGAAAGACCATCCACCACTGGCCCGAGACTTCCGCTAATCCCGTGATGGCCAGATAGACGCCGAATGCCGTTAGCGCGGCATGCACCCACCACACGCCGCGCTCGTCGCACACCGATTGTCGCGCGATCCAGTACAACGCCACGGGCATCAAGTATCCGAACAGCAGCCGCCACACGGGCGAAATATCCGTGGGCGAGCTCTTATGCCAATCGTGCGTGAACGTGCTGGCGGCCACCACGCCCACGAACATCAGCACGAGCCAATCGACTTTGGCCAGCGGCTTGGGATCGGCACGTCCGAGGCGTCGCTGGACGAGGTAGGCGACCAGCAACGTGAGTAACACGAGGCGATCAATCGTCAGCGGCAACGGGCCGAGCGAGAAATCGGTGAAGGCATGGCCGAAGCAACTGGCGGCCACAATCAGCGCCAAGCAGCCCGCGGGGAGCCATCCGCGAAGGATGAACAGCAAGCCCCACAGGAGGCCCGCGATGCCGGCGATGAGAATGATGAAGGACATGGGACTCTATTGAGGTTAGCCCGACGCACAAGCGAGGGATGCTCGGCGTTCAATCTTGCGCGAATCGAGCACGTTCGCCGGCGTTTCTTTTAACTTGTGTGCGGCCGCGGACCTTCCGATACCGTCGCGTCGAACATCCTTCGCTTGCGCGTCGGGCTACGCTGCGCGAACCCATTACAGCGCCGCGACTTTGGCCAGCGCCTCACTCAAAGATAGGCCACGGCCGTTGCGGCGGGCCGGACCGGCGGATTGCGGCGAATCGATTCTCTCGATTTCAGCGACGGGAGCGGTGAGAAACACCAGTCCGAGGCCGCAGAGGAGGCCTCCCAGAACGCCCACCAGCAGTAGGGTAGCGGCCGTCGGTCCGGCGGGTCGATCGCCCGTCTCCGGCCGATCGACCAGCGTGATCTGGCTGGCCGTTGAGCCCGCCTGGCTGGCGCGGGCTTCCGCCATATCGCGCTGAGCTTTTTCGACCAGCACGGTGCGATGCTTGGTGTCGCTGGAGAGGAAGGAGTATTCTGCCCGCAAGCCGGCCACGCGGTCCAGGCGGGTCGTGGCAGCATCACGCTCGGTGTGCAACATCGCCAGCCGGGCGGCCGAGAGTCGCTGCTCCACCTCGACACCGCGGGCAGCGGCCTCCAACTCGGAGTGCAACTGCCGTCGAATCTCGGCTTCCGCCATCCGGGCAGACGCCACCTGCGGATGTTGCGGTTGCATCGTGCCGAGGAGTTGCGAAGTTCGAAGTTGGGCATCAATGAGCCCCTCTTTCAATCGCCGCAGCGCCGGCTGGCTCTCCAGCAGCCGATTGGGCGTGGCCAGCAGTTGGCCGGGGTCTTGTTGAGCGGCCAGCAGCAGCGCGTGCAGCTCCTGGCCGCTCTGTTGGGTAGTTTGCGTCTGGCGGATTTCGTCCTCAATGGCCACCAGCTTCCGCCGCAGATCGCTATCGGCCGTGGCGGTAAGATCGAGCATGCGGAGCTCGCCCAGATCGCTCCCGACCGATCGTTCCAGCACGCTAAGCCGCTGGAGGGAGCGTGAGAGATCGGCTTCGGCCCCGGCGGCAGAATGGGCCAGCTCGTCGATCATGCTCTGGGCTTTAGCCCGCCGCAGCTCTTGCAAACTGGCTTGCAGATGGCGGGCCACGGCGGAGACCAACCGCTCCGCGCGCTGGCGGTCGTGATCCCGGACCTTGAGATAGAAGATTTCCGTTTTGCCGAACTCGGCTCCTTTGGGCGGCGTCAGGGCGAGGAGAGATCGCAGGTCGATCACGTCGGAGGTCGAAGGCGTGCCGGGGCCGACATCGGTCAGCGCGGCAGACAGGACGCCCACGCTCTTGGCCAATTCCAGCACGGTCTCCTGGGTGACTTTCATGTCGTCCAGCACGCGGAACCGGCCCAATCCCTCCTGGTTGTTGGCCGCTTCGTTGCGAATCGCCAAGGCCTGAGAAGCTTCCCACCACGGCGAGCGAACCAGCGTGTAGGCCGCGGCCACCAGTGCGAGGGCAAAGGTCGGCACAAGCCAGCGTCGCTTGTAGACACGCAACGTGTTCAAGATGTGCATGGGACGAAGAGCCGGAGCGTGCGAGGAAGTCATAGGCAGAATTGATCCTGGCGTTCGAAGAGATGAACCCACAGAAAGCAATCGCGGTGCCGGCCAACGCTCGCAGAAACCTTCGCGAGCGCGCAATTGCTCGCCCCGACGCGTGTTGCGGCGGCTCTCGCCGTGTGGCTGGCGGTGGGCCGTGTTGCCCTGGTGCAACATGCATGATGCGCTGCGTCAACAGCCGTCCGATTTGCCACGCACGGCATCGGGAGGCGTGGATTTGCTTCTGGCCCATACTGACCGAAAGTTGAGTATCATGCAGATTCGCAGACTCACCACCGCCGCCGAGCTCGCGCCCCTGAAGGATCGCTGGAACGCGCTGGCAGGCGGCATCCCGTTCCGCCGGCACGAGTGGCTCGCGGCCTGGTGGCGTCACTACGGCGTCGACGGCGATTTGTATACCCTGCTGGTAGAAGATAACGGCGCGATCCTGGGCATCGCCCCGTTCTATCTGCAACGCTCCGCCGCCGGCGGCCGCGTGTTGCGGCTCCTGGGCGATGGTGAGGTCTGTTCCGATTATGTCGGGCTGCTGACCGACGCCGTGCGGCAAGACGAAGTGGTTGCCACTGTGTCCGAATGGCTCACCTCGACGGCCGGCGACCGCGACCACGGCTGGGATGCCTTGCGGCTGGATGGACTCGATGCGCACGATACTGCCACGGTCCGCCTCGTCCAAGCGCTGCGTGGGGGCAACTGTCTCATCGATCAACGCACGGGCCCCAACTGTTGGCGTCTGGAGCTGCCTGTTGATTGGCCGGCCTACGAGGCCACGCTTTCCAAATCGCATCGGAAGAACGTGCGGCGGCTGATCGATCGCGTGCTCAAACGCGGCCGTGCCAGCTTGCACACGGTGGTCGATGCTTCGCAATTCGAGCAAGGACGGCAAATCCTGATCAATCTGCATCAGCGACGCCGCCAGATGCTGGGCGAGCCGGGACGATTCTCCTCTCCTGCATTCGCTGCATTCCACGCCGAGGTCATGCAATCGCTGCTGGCGGCAAGAGTGTTGCGGCTGCAATGGCTGGAGTTGGACGGCGTGCCCGCCGCGGCGGAATACAACCTCGCCGAAGGCGGCGTGATCTATGGTTATCAATCCGGCGTCGCGCCGGAGTTGCTGCATGAGGAGCCAGGGCGGCTCTCGGCAATCGCCGTGCTGCGGGCGGCCGTCGAAGAGGGATCGACCGCCTTCGACTTCCTCCGCGGCGACGAACCGTACAAAGCTCATTTCCGCGCCCAGCCACGACCGCTGGCGCAGTATCGGATCGCCCCGCCACGGGCATCGGCCCGCCTCAGGCATCAGGCCTGGAGCGCCGGACGACGCATGAAGGAGTGGTGGCGGACGCAGCGCGAAGATCGCGAAACCGGCCAGCGGATGGACACCGCCGCGGCTCAACACCAAGGATCTGTTATGCCGACCACGGACTACTGACGACTGACCACGGACTACCGATTATGTCCTTCTGGAAATCCCTACTACTGACGGCTTACTACGCGGGCACGCTGCCGTATCGGCGGCGGGCCACCGCGCGAGCCATGCGGGCAGGCGCCGCGCCGCTGATGATCCTGTACTATCATCGCGTCGCCGACGATGCCGCCAACGATTGGACCATGTCCAACCGGATGTTCGCCCGGCAAATGAAGTGGCTCAAGACGCACTTCGATATGATCTCGCTGGAGGAAGTGCAAACCCGGCTGCGTGCGGGACGCAACGAGCGACCGGCCGTGAGTGTGACGTTCGACGACGGCTATGCCGACAACTGCCAGCAGGCGTTGCCGCTCTTGGTGCGGGAGAAGATTCCCTGCACGTATTTCGTGAGCAATCGCCAGGTGTTCGATGGCCAGCCCTTCCCGCACGATCGCGATGCGGGCCGGCACTTCGCCACGAACAGCATTGATGAGCTGCGCGAGCTGGCCGCCGCGGGCATCGAGATTGGCGCCCATACCCGCACGCATTGCGATCTAGGTGCGGTGAAAGACTCCCATGTCTTGACGGATGAGTTGGTCGCGGCCAGCGAGGAGCTGCAAGCGGCCATTCGCAAGCCGGTGCGCTACTTCGCGTTCCCCTACGGCCAGCATGGGAACCTCAACAAGCAGGTGTTTCATCTGGCCTACGAGAACGGCTTCGACGGCGTCTGCTCCGCGTACGGCGGCTTCAATTTCCCCGGCGACGACGCCTTTCATCTGCAACGCATTCCAGCGGATTACAGCCTGCTGCGGCTGAAGAACTGGACCACGGTCGATCCCCGCAAGCGACACACGCCGCGGTTCGAGTACGAGACGCCGTCGCAAGCGCGTCGCCGGCAGGGAGCACTTCGCCCTTGAGCGTGGCGCTAACCATCGAGAGCGAACCCGAGGCGAGCGCATCGCCGGGGGCGCTGCGCGCAGATTCTTTCGCCGACACAATGCTGATTCTGCTGGCGCTCACCGTGGTGCAGCGCATCGTCGGCTTCGGCCGCAGCGTGCTGTTGTGCCGCTGGCTGGATCCGGAGCAACTCGGCGAATGGGACATGGCCTTCGGCTTTCTGGTCCTGGCCGCGCCCACGGCCGTGCTGGGCTTGCCGGGATCTTTTCGCCGCTACGTCGAGCATTACAACCAGCGCGGACAGTTGCGTGCGTTCTTGCGGCAGACGACGTTGTACATCGCCGGCCTCACATTGATCGCCGTGGCGCTGATCGAGGCAGCCAGCACGTGGTTCTCGCAGTTGGTCTTCGGCAGTGCAGAGTACGTGCAGCTGACCCGAATTTCAGCCGCCAGCCTGGCGATGGTCATCGCCTACAACGTGCTCTCCGAGCTGTTCTCGTCGCTGCGGCTTTTCCGCCTCGCGTCGATTCTACAATTTGCTCACACCGTGCTTTTTGCCGGGCTTTCGATCGGCCTGGTGCTGTGGTATCGCGCCACGGCCGAAAGCGTGGTCATCGGCTATGCACTGGCTTGCCTGGTGTTCAGCCTGGCGGCAATTGTCTGGCTCCGCCGCGCGTGGCACACCTTGCCGCAACCCACGAGCGACCTGTCCCGCCGCGCGTTGCTGACCAAGCTGATGCCCTTTGCCGTCTGGGTGTGGGCCACCGATTGGCTCATGAATGTATTCGATCTCGTGGCCCGTTACATGCTGCTGCACCACAGCGGCTTGAATGCCGCCGACGCGCTGGTACTGGTGGGCAACTATCACAGCGCGCGGGTCGTGCCGATGCTGCTGGTGACCATTGCCGTGATGCTCAGCTCGGCCGCCATGCCGCATCTCAGTCACGATTGGGAGCGGGGCGATCGCCGCAGCGTTTCGGCCCAGACGAACCTGATGCTCAAGCTGATCACCTTTGGCGTGCTGCTGGGCGGACTGGCCATCCTCATCGCCGAGCCACTGTTGTTCGACGTGGCCTTCGGCGGTAAGTATGCCGGGGGGCGAGCCATCCTTCCCGCGACGCTGACGGCCTGCGTCTGGTTCGGCGTGCTGGGCATCGCACAGAATTATTTGTGGTGCGCCGAGCGGGCCATGCTCAGCAGCATCGCCGTGGCATCGGGCGTGTTCCTGAACATCGGCCTGAATCTGTTGCTCTTGCCGACCTATGGCTTGCAGGGAGCAGCCCTGGCCGCCGCCGGCGCGAATCTGTCGGTGCTCACGATCACGTATCTGTTCAGCGTGCGCTGCGG
>JBGTDH010001098.1:0-3237 GCA_041748435.1 Pirellulales bacterium | reverse complement strand
AGTGCTCGTCGTCGGTTTCGGGGAAGTCGGTGCGCTGATGCACGCCGCGAGTTTCTTCCCGCATCAGCGCCGCGGCGATCATGATGCGCGAGACGGTGAGCATGTTCTGCAACTGCCAGCCTTCGAAGTCGTTGAACTGGCGGTTCAGCACGTAGCGGCTCCATTGATCGATGCTGTCAGCCGCATCGGCCAGGCGGGCGCGGTCGCGGCGAATGCCGGCGCTGTGCCACATCAAGCTTTTGAGCGAATTGCGCACGTCCGCAAGATTCAATAGCTCCCCCGGCTCGGCTTCGATCGTCGGATTCGCCAGCGGCAGGGCGCGATAGTCGTCCTGGATGGCGGCGGCTTCTCGCGAGGCGCCTTCGCCGGCATGCGCGCCGTAGACCAGGCCCTCCAGCAGGCTGTTCGACGCCAGGCGATTGGCGCCGTGCAAGCCGGTCGAAGAAACTTCACCTGCTGCCCACAAGCCGGGTACGGTGCTACGACCCTCCAGATCGACCGTTACGCCGCCGATCATGTAATGCGCGCCAGGACGCACGGGAATCCAGTCCCGCGTGATATCCAGCCCAAAGCTGGCACAAATGGCGGCGATGCCCGGGAACCGGCTGCGCACACGTTCCGCCGGCAGGTGCGAAAGATCGAGATACACATTCGGATGCCGCGTCTTCTCCATCTGCATCACAATGGCCAGACTCACTACATCGCGCGGCGCCAGTTCTGCCCGCGGGTCATAGTCGGGCATGAAGCGATGGCCCCCGCGATCGACCAGTTTGGCGCCTTCGCCGCGCATGGCCTCGGTGATCAGGTTGCGGCTGCTGCCAGCGATGTACAGCACGGTGGGATGGAACTGCATGAACTCCATATCCCGCACTTCCGCCCCGGCGCGATAAGCCAGCGCGTGGCCGTCCCCAGTCGCCACCTCGGGATTGGTCGTCTCGCGATAAACCTGCCCCGCCCCACCGGTGCAGAGAATGGTCTGCTTGGCCCACAGCAGCGTCTTGCCGTGGTGCGGGTTCCACACCAGCGCCCCGCGACATGCTTCGTCGTGCGTGAGCAGATCGAGCGT
Source organism: Pirellulales bacterium (assembly GCA_041748435.1). Classification (GTDB taxonomy): domain Bacteria; phylum Planctomycetota; class Planctomycetia; order Pirellulales; family JBGTDH01; genus JBGTDH01. Next base: position 2,171 of record JBGTDH010001098.1, on the reverse strand, counting down.
GAAGGTGTCTTGCCACATCTGCACGTTGGGCAACGAGCGTGCATGCTCGATGACGGAGCGCATGACCTCCTTGCCCGTAGCGTCTCCCAGCGCATGCACAATGCGGTCGTGGCTGTGGCCCCCTTCGCGTCCGAGAGCCAGCCCTCCCGCCTCCTCATCGAAACGGCAGCCCCACTCCATCAATTCGCGGATACGGGTAGGCGCCTCGCGAACCACCATCTCCACCACTTCACGATCGCACAGCGAGCCGCCGGCCGCGAGCGTATCGGCGATGTGATTCTCGAACCGATCCTCCGGATCCAGCACGCCGGCGATGCCCCCCTGGGCATAGTTGCTGTTCGATTGCAGCAAGCTTTCCTTGGTAATTACCAGCACGGAGAGAGCCGGATCGACCGCCATCGCCGCGCGCAGCCCGGCCAACCCCCCGCCGATGATCAGCACATCAGCGAAATGGTGCGGCACCCACTTGGGGTGAAAGGGAACCAGATAACGGGGCGTGTTGAGCATTCGAGCATCATCGAAGCCAGCGGGCTATCTTGCAAGCGGGAGATGCGGCCAGACCACGTCTTGGTGTCTCCCTTGCCCGAAGATCCGGCTACATGCGATACTTGGGCTGGAGGCCCCGAAATGACTCTTTCACTCGATCAGCAACAGGCACTCGAAAAAGGTGAGCCGGTGCGGACCGTGGAGCCCACCACGGCATTGGAGTGTGTGATCCTCCGCGCCGACGTATTCGACCGGCTAAAGACTTTCGTGTACAACGATGGCCCCTTGAGCGAAGCGGAACGCCTGGCCGCCATTCAGTATGCGGGCCAAAAGGCTGGTTGGGACGATCCCGAGTTGGATGTCTACGAAGAGTATCGGAAGCGGCCATGATCCGCGGCGAAATCGTCCTGTTCGACTATCCCTTCTCGGATCGGACGGGCAGCAAGCTTCGTCCGGCGTTAGTGTGCTCCTTCATTGCATGCCGACTCTGCGGATCGAATCAACCTGCACCGCCGGGTTCGCTCTTCGACCGTTTCGGCCGGCTGCGGGCGGGAGTGGCGCGAGCGGCCAGCCACTTCTTGAACGAACTTTGACTCTCTGCGGAGGGCTGGCCCGTGAGCAGGTTGCTGGTGCTGATGTCTTCGTCGAGCGAGGGCCAATGAATGCCGCGGCCGCTGCCAATCAGCCGCCAGGTCTTCCGCTCCTCCGCGGAAGCGTGTGCCAGGCGAGGATACCAGGCCAGCGGCACGGCGATGGTGCGACCGTCGATCAACTCCACGGACAAGGTGTCCTCGCTGACCTGGACATCGATCGCCAAAGCTTCACGGGTTTCCGCCGCGGACGAACTCATTCCAACCCCTTCGCCTCGTCGCCGGCACGCTCGACATGGATGTGAGGCGGCTCGTCTCCATCGCCCGCGTAGAAAAAGAACCGGAATGGACCCACGCGGAGTACAGTCGGCATGCGCCCAAGCTACACCGGCGGGATGCACAGTTCAACAGCCATCGTTCGCTCGGTTGGGAGCGATGTGGAGAGAAAGCCGGGCTGAGTTGGAACTGCCGTTACATCACCGCAAAGTAATTGGCGACCGCGAAGTCGAAGTGCTCGCAGGTCATGGCGGCGGGCTGGCTCTGGTAGTAGCAGTAGTTGCGCACCTGCAACAAAAGATCGCGCGGCTGGCAGCAGCGGAAGGGGCGGTTCACGCGGAGATAGTGCCGCTCGATGAGGTAGTCCAGCGCCTCCTGGTTGAATGGCAGCCCGAGCTTGGGCGCCATAATCTTGAACAACTCGCGGAACTCCTCCTCGCTGGGATCCACTACGTCGATCTTGTACGGGATGCGCCGCAGGAAGGCATCGTCCACCAGGTCCTTGGGCTGCAAGTTGGTTGAGAAGATAATCAGCTGATCGAACGGAACCTGAATCTTCTTGCCGCCGGGCATGTTCAAGAAGTCGAACCGCTTTTCCAATGGCACGATCCAGCGATTGAGCAGCTCATCGGTCCGCATCCGTTGGCGGCCGAAGTCGTCGATGACCAACGTGCCGCAGTTGCTCTTCATTTGCAGCGGGGACTCGCAGATGCCCGTGGTGCGGTTGATGGTCACCTCGAGGTTGTCCATCGTGAGCTCGCCGCCGACGACGATGGTGGGTCGGCGAATGCGCACCCAGCGTTTATCGATCTTGCGTTG
>JBGTDH010001097.1:0-7899 GCA_041748435.1 Pirellulales bacterium | reverse complement strand
GGCCGAAGAAGCCCGTGCCGCCGGCGACGATCAGGCGTCTCATGCCAGCTTCCAACGGAGGGCGGCGGCGAAGGGACAGAACAGGATCATCATGACGGCCGTGGCGATCATGATGGCCGGCACATGGCCGCTGTACGATGCGGCGCACAGCGCGAATCCACTTGCCCAAACAGACCAGGCCCACGCGCGCCACGCCCCTGTAAGTTGCGGCGTGCGCAGCGTGAGCAACGCGCCTGCCAGCGAGTAGGTCCCATTGGCGACCACGCCCATCACCAGCGAACCGAGGGGATATATGGCTTCATAATCGGCGGGCAGCCAACCGATGAACAGCGACTCGAAGGCCAGATCGAAGCACATCCCGAAGGCGGCGATCAGAAACGCGGTGGCCGCCCAACGAAAGCTTTGAATGCGGGCGCCCCACCAGGCGTAGAAGCCGATCAAGCTGAGCGCGGCGGCGTTCCACAACAGCCACCCGCCCCGCCACTGCGGCAAATGCGACTCGATGTAGGCAATGCGTTGGGCCACGTCGGGAACCGCCTCGGTTCCGCCGCGCAACAGAAGCGCCATCGCCACAGCCGCCAGCGCGTTGCAGACGGCGCAGATCAGCGGCGTGTTATCTCGCACAACGCGCCCGGCGCGCGTGCCTTCCAGGAGATACAGCGTGAACGGAATCCACCAGATCACGTCGTTAAAGACATTCAGGGGCCAGGCCCGCAGCGGCCAGTTGCCGCTGTCTGCGGTGAGCAAGAATCCGATCGGTCCCAACACCTTGCCAGCCAGACCCAGCGCGATCAGCTGCTGGCCGCGATCCAATCGCCACGCGGCATAGGCGTAACCCAAGCCATACAGGCCCACGACCATGCCCAGACACTGCCAAATCTCCGGGTATCGCGGCGGCTCGATCCGCAGCAACTCGAAGAAGTGCTGGGGCCACAACGCGGTCCACAGCCCGAACGCCACGTTGTAAACAGCCGCCAGCGCGAAGCACAGCCGGTACATCCGGTCGCGGTAGGGATCAAAGACGGCCAAAGCAGTTAGGGAGCCGAGGGAGGGATTGTCAGGAACGGATTGACCAAGGATAAACCATCGATCACGCGAGGTGCGCCCATATCTTCGGTATACAGAGTCTGAACCCCTCCTTGAATCGGGGCGCCAACCAGCAGTGCATCCCAGAAGGAAAGTGCGTAACGCGATTGCAGATCTCGCGCAGCTGGCCAAAGTTGAGGAGCAGGCAGCAACACCGCCTCGGCGAAGCCAAGCGCCGCAAGTTTGCGGCCGGCGGCGATGAACTCACAGCCTACTTGCCAAGGGAGGGCTAACGGGCGAAGAGAACCAATCAGGTTCTGAGCCAGGGCCTGTTTCGTCGGATCGCGCGTATCGTGGCTGTCAATCCAGACATTGGTATCAATGACGTTCATGCAACTCGTCGCGGGAAGGATACGATCCGAGCGAGCGGAATTTCGACGCTCTGGCTTGGTTCAGAAAATGTTGCCTGGCTTCGTTCCTGTTCTTTTCCTCTTGCTCCGCATTCCCACTGTTTCCCACGACCAAGACAATCGCCTGTACTCGGTCCCCTTTCCGAAAAGGCAATTCGGTCAGGTGCAGTTCACCGTCGGTCTGAACCGTAGTCTCGATTCTTGTAGTAAGCATTGACAGTTCCTCCCTTTTGCCCCCGCCCATTCTAGTATCGCTCGAACCGTATCGCCAGAAACGCCGCTCCAAGCCGATACCTCCGTTCGCGGTAGGCATGGAAGACGATCGAGGAATCGTTCACGGTTTGGTAGGTCGTTCCAGCGGTCCCCTGAGCACCGCGGGAAATACATCCCACGCGGCCTGATAAGTGGCTTCCAGCGGACAAAGCACGTAATGCTCGGCCGAGAGGAAAATCGGCATGTCAGGCAACACCGCGCCAACGGCAATCGGCTCCACGTATGCCACAATCTCTCCCCCGGCGGCGTAAGCAACCAGTGTCAGCGGCCTGCCCGGCGGCAACTCGAACGGCTCGTCGCGGATGCGGTCCCAGATGGATTTGTGGATTCCTTGAGAGTTGCGCCGATTAGGCGGAAACAAGTCGACGATCAGCAGGTGGACTCCGGCATACAGAAATCCGACCGCCTTGCGCGCGAAGGCCCGGATGGCGTGGTGGCTGTCTTTATTGCCCGGCGAGACAATCTTGATCACCGCAACAACGTCCCCGTCGGGGTGCCGGACCGTAATCCGATTGGCCTTGCGGGCGTAGATCGAACCTTGCGAGCGTGCGATAACAGTGGCCTTTGGCGGGCACTCGGCAACTGCTAAACCGGCCGACAACGGCATTCCAGCCGGCGGCCTCAATTCCAATGCGACGACGTCGGGCTCGGGACCACCGGTTATCTGCTCGGCCAGGGCAAAGTAACCCGGTGGCAGCAGCCCGGCGTTTAGCGCATTGCGAATGCTGAGGGTCCATGATTGATGAAAATCGTGGAATCGATTGGCACGGACGCGCGTCCAGTCATGAATCGGCATATCATTCTCCAACGACCATTATAGTCGCCTCGGCTCCACGCTGCATCGTCAACGTGTTTAGCGCAAATGAGTTGAGTAACCTTGTCGCTCGAACCGTATCGCCAGAAACGTCGCTTCAAAACAACACCCGAGCCGGAGGGCGAGGAGGCGCTGCGCGCAGCGATGCGGCAATTCATCGTGCAGAAGCATGCCGCGCGGCAGTTGCATTACGATCTGCGATTGGAATTGGACGGCGTGCTCAAGAGCTGGGCCGTGCCCAAGGGGCCGTGTCTCGATCCTTATGAAAAACGGCTGGCCGTGCAGGTGGAAGATCATCCGCTCGAGTACGCTTCCTTCGAAGGCATTATTCCCGCGGGCCAGTACGGGGCAGGCAGCATGCTGCTGTGGGATCGCGGCACGTGGGGGATGCTGCATGAGTCGGAAGATGCCAGCCAGATGTATCGTGAGGGGAAGCTCAAGATTCGCCTTACGGGCGAGAAGCTGCGAGGCGGGTGGATGCTGGTGCGGATGAACCCCAAGCCAAAAGAAAGGGCCGTGAACTGGCTGTTGATCAAAGAGAGGGATGAGTTTGCCCGATCGTTGGCCGAGTACGATGTGCTGGAAGCGCGGCCGGAGAGTGTGGCCAGCGGCGGCGTGCATGTTCTGCAGCCGCAGCCGACCGCGAAGAAAGCGCGACGCCGTCCGGCAGCGCGCACGATCGAACTTCCCGGCGCGAAACCGGCCGAGATGCCGCGGCACATCGATCTGCAACTGGCCACTGTCGCAGCCCAGGCGCCGCAAGATGGCCGCTGGATTCACGAGATCAAGCTGGACGGCTACCGTCTCTTGTGCCGGATCGACGGTCCAAAGGTCACGCTGCACACGCGGAGCCAGCTCGATTGGACGGCCCGCTTTCCGGAGTTGGCCCGCGCGTTGGCCGAGCTGCCTGTGCGGCAGGCTTGGCTGGACGGCGAGCTGGTGGCGTTGCTCTCCAACGGCGCGAGCAGCTTTCCCGCCTTGCAGCAGGCATTGAGCGCGGGCCAGACCGGCACGCTGGTGTATTACGTCTTCGATCTGCTCTATCTAAACGGGCACGACTTGCGCGGCGCCCCGCTGATCGAACGCAAGCGGCTCTTGCCGGAAATTCTGTCCGGCATCGGGACCAGCCGCGTGCAATACTGCGATCATCTGGCTGGCCAAGGCCCGGAGTTCTTCCGGCAAAGCTGTCAGATGGGCCTGGAGGGAATCATCTCCAAACGTAGTGATCGGCCCTACCGCGCGGGACGCACGGCCGATTGGCTCAAGCTCAAGTGCGTGCAGCGGGAGGAGTTTGTCATCGGCGGATACTCGCTCCCCAGCACGGCGCAGCGCAAGGGGCTGGGCGCGTTGCTGGTGGGCTATTACCTCAAGTCCGGCGAGCTGGTCTTCGCGGGCAAAGTGGGGACCGGTTTTTCCGATCAGGTGTTGCTCGAGCTACGGCAGAAGCTGGACGCACGCGTGCAAGACACTAATCCTTTCGATTTGATGGAACGCGACCGTGTCGAACGTGGCACGCGTTGGGTGAAGCCGGACCTGGTGGCTCAACTGGAGTTCGGCAGTTGGACGGCCGAGGGGCTGCTGCGCTATCCCTCATTTCAAGGCTTGCGGGAAGACCTGTTGCCGCGCGGTCTCGTGCGCACGCCGCCGGCCGCGGCGACCTGGATCGATACGCTAATGCAAAAGAAAACTAAACCCGGCAAAGCCGCACTGCCCGCGGTTGAGACGCATCCACGCTGGCAAGACATTCCGGCCGCACAACTGGAGCAGCTCGCGCATTTGCAGCTCACGCATCCGGACCGCGTGCTGTATCCCGAGCAAGGGCTGACCAAGCTGGGCCTGGCCGCCTACTACGCCGAGATTGCCGAGTGGGTTCTGCCGCACGTGGTCGATCGTCCCATGAGCTTGCTGCGTTGCCCCGAGGGCTATCAGGGAGCGTGCTTCTTCCAGAAACATGCGGCCGCCGGCACGCCGAAACAACTGGAACGCCTGCCCATTCCGGAGAAGGAAGGGAAGAAGGACTATCTCGTCATTCGCGATCTAGCGGGGCTACTGTCGACGGTGCAAATGGGCGTGCTGGAGCTGCACCCCTGGGGATCGCGCACCGATCGTCGGGATCGCCCCGACCGCATGATCCTGGATCTCGATCCCGACGTGGAACTCCCCTGGTCGCAAGTCATCGAAGCGGCCCAACGCATGCGAGCGCTGCTGGACGATCTAAAACTCGTGAGCTTCTTGAAAACCACGGGCGGCAAGGGGCTGCACCTCGTCGTTCCTCTGGAGCGGCGGCACACCTGGGACGAAGTGAAGGCCTTCTCGCAAGGCATCGCCCAACGGCTGGCCGGCGAGGAGCCGCGGCGTTACACGGCCAGTTCCAGCAAGTCCGCGCGACGAGGCCGCATCTACGTCGATTATCTCCGCAACGCGATGGGCGCCACGGCCGTGGCCGCCTATAGCACCCGTGCTCGCAGCGGGGCCACGGTCTCGACGCCCCTGGCTTGGGATGAGCTGACGACGGCAGTCAAGCCGGATCACTTCCGCGTGGACAACATCCCCAGCCGCCTGGCCTCGTTGGACGAAGACCCCTGGGCCGCGATGAGCGAGGTGCGCCAAACGATCACGGCTGCCATGAAGCGGCGTCTGGCTTCAAAGTGACGACTCCTTGGCGCAAAGTTTGCACAACCCGGATCGTGCTTTTGCTTCGTACCTTTGGCAAGGAGAGTTTCCCATGTTTAGCTTCCTCGGTTGGCTGGTGATCGGTTTCGTGGCTGGTTTGTTGGCGCGCATGCTGATTCCTGGACGGCAATCCATGGGAATGTTACTGACAATTGGACTCGGGCTGGTGGGCTCCATCATCGGCGGACTCATCGGCGGAGCCATCTTCGGCACCGATCCTCGGGATCCCGGATTCCATGCCGGGGGACTGATCGCGTCGACCATCGGTGCGATGATTGTGCTGGGCTTGTACGTGGCGGTCGCCCAGAAACGTTTGGCTGGCCCGAGGCAGTAACGCCGTCGCGCACGACCGTGCAGGCCATTCCCTCGCTCACGCGTTCGGGTTAATGTGATGCCATGCGCCCCACGTTGTTCGCTGTTGTCCTGCTGTTGCTGCCGATCACATCCGCGGAAGCTGCGCGGCCGCTGAATCTGGTGTTGATCCTGACCGATAACCACAGTCCGTGGACATTGGGTTGCTATGGAAATCGGGACATCCGCACGCCGAACATCGATCGCTTGGCCAGCGAGGGTATGTTGTTCGAGCTCTGCTATGCCTCGAATGCCGTCTGCTCGCCCACGCGGGCCACGCTGCTCACGGGGCTGATTCCCTCGCAGCATGGCGTGCATTGCTACCTGCGGGCAGGCGGAGCGCAAGTCGGACCTAACGCCTACAGCACGATCGGCGAGTTCCGATCGCTGCCCGAGATTCTGGCCGAAGCCGGCTACACCTGCGGGCTCAGCGGCAAATGGCATTTGGGAGACAACCTGCGCCCGCAGGAAGGTTTCACTTCCTGGATCACCAAGCCGCATGGTCACACGGCGGAGTTTTACGATCAGGAGGTGATTGAGGATGGCCGTGTCCGCAAGGAGCCGACGTATCTGACCGATCTGTGGACGCAGCACGCGGTGCGATTCCTCGAGCAGAACCAGGCCAAGCCGTTCTTTCTGTACCTCGCGTACAATGGTCCCTACGGACTGGGCAAGCTTCTGCTCAATGCCTCGCGCAATCGTCACGCCGAACACTACGCCACGCAAGAGCTGCTCTCTTTCCCGCGCGCCGAGCCGCATCCGTGGCTGTTCAACAATCGCGAGTATCTCAACAACCTCACTGCCATGCGACGCTACGCCGCGGAAGTCAGCGGCGTCGATGATGGCGTGGGCGAAGTGCTTTCCACCCTGACGAAGCTCCGACTGGATGACAACACGCTCGTGATATTCACGGGCGATCAAGGACTGGCCGGCGGTGAAAGCGGGTTGTGGGGCATGGGCGATCACACACGTCCGCTCACCGCGTTCGATGGCACCATGCACGTGCCGCTGATCGTGCGGCACCCCGGCATCATCCCCCGCGGCCAGCGCTCGAAGCTGCTGGTGAGCAACTACGATCTTTATCCCACGTTGCTGGAGTATTTGGGACAAGACTCAAAGATTCCCGTTGTGCCCAAGCCGCCCGGCCGGCGGTTCACGCCGACCCTGCGCGGCCAGGCACAGCCGTGGGAAGACACTGTGTTCTTCGAGTTCGAGAATGTACGCGCGGTGCGAACCGCGGAGTGGAAATATATCGAGCGCTTCAAGCAAACGCCCAACGAGCTGTATCACCTCACCGACGATCCCGGCGAGCGCACCAACCTCATCGACGATCCGGCGATGGCCCAAAAACGCACTGAATTACGCGCTCGATTGCAGGCCTTCTTCGCCCAGCACGCCGACCCGCAATACGACCTCTGGCGCGGCGGACGCTCCAAGGCCGATCTGCTCAGCCCGGCGCTCAAGTAGCTTGGCTAACGAAGCATCCGTTCAATCGAACAGTTTCCTTTGGCGCGAAGACCTCGCGATCCCTAGCGCCAGATTAACCACGCGTTTGATTTGCTGGCTAGCGTTGGTGTAGGCGATTTTAACCTGAGGGTGCGAGAGCTTGAAGACGCGGAAGATTTCATCGGCAAACGCCTGGCTGACGAACTCGACGCCGCGGAAATCGACCATCACCTCGGAGAACTTCTCGAACCGTGCCAGCACGCGCTTGGCTTGGGAGCGAGAAACCAGCTTTTCGGCGCCGTATTGAGCCAGACGAATGGGAACATGAGTCTTCGAGAACATGTCGCCGCCATTCTCGTCGTCCTCTGGAAAGAATTGGTTGTAAACATCGCTGGGCTTGCGTTCGCTATTCGTGGACACCAAGAACTCCACGGTTGTCCCCTTGATGGGGGCCTGATCGTGTTCAATCAGCCAATCGTCATCGGGTCGTATGTGCGTAAACAGCAGGTTCCCGGAACGGATCGCGAAGACATCGACCATTCGAGACGTGACAAAAATCCCGTAGCCCGTATGCTGGGCCGGGGCCGTAGTCAGCTTGCCCTTGGCGAGCTCCAGAATGGCCTCTCGTTCTTCGGCCAAGCCGCAAGCCTCTTTCACCTTTCGGAAGATTCCAATCCCGGAATCGATGATCCTGATGGCGATCGTGGCCGCCGTGTACAAAACTTCGATGGTGACATCCCTGCTCTCGGAATGGTCAATCGCATTGTTGAACTAAACCGCTCCGCACTGGCTTCTTGGCGCTTCCCACGCCAACTTTCTTGCTCATTCTGAGCATGCCCAGCATGGTTCGATGATAGCGAATTTAACACTTGCGCCCTCCTCCTGACGCAAGCATGCTGAAGAAAT
>JBGTDH010001096.1:0-2071 GCA_041748435.1 Pirellulales bacterium | reverse complement strand
CGGCCGTGCCGTTGGAGGTGCTCACCACCAGATCCAGAAAATCCCGCGGCTCGGCAAACCGGCCCAACGTGCGGAGGCTGATCTCGCGATATCCGGCATCGATCCGGCCACCGGGAACCTCCGCATTCTGCCGGGCCAGCGCCTCGCGCACTTGCATGATCGAAAGACCGTACGCGGCCAGGCGGCGCGCTTCGATATTTGCCTGCACAGCGCGTTCGCTAGCGCCCGAGATTTGCACCTGGCCCACGCCGGGGGCCGATTCAATCACGTTCTTCACGTACCGATCGGCCAGGATGTACAACTCCCGGCTGTCCCGCGGTCCCGAGACCGTGAGCGACATGATGGGGGAAGAATCGGTGTCGTTCTTGCGGATGTAGGGCGGATCGATGCCGCGAGGCAGGCGGTTGAGCACGCTTCCCACGGCATCCCGCACGTCCTGGGCGGCGGCATCGATATCGCGATCGATATCAAACGTGAGCAGCAGCATAGAGGAGCTATCGCCCGAGATGGAGCGCAGCTCGTCGATGCCCTCCACGGTGGCTACGGCGTCCTCAAGAATCTGCGTGACCTCGGACTCCATTTCTTCCGGCGCGGCCCCGGGCATGGTGGTCCGCACGTAGATGGTCGGCAGATCCATCCGCGGGAAGCGATCGACCCCCAATTGCAGATACGACGCTCCCCCGGCGACGATCAGCGCCAAGATCAACATCAGGGCAAAGATCGGACGCTTGACACAGATTTCAGCCAGCCATTGCATGGGTCGTGCCCGCCTAACAGTTATTCGATCTTACTTGCAGGACTTCTTCTCTCGCCGGCGCGCGGCAGCTCATTCAGATAGACACGCATCCAAATCAATTGTGACTCATCCCTTCGTTACCGCTTCGTCCAGGTTCATAATCACGCTGGCGACCATGCTCCAGGCGGCCAACTCTGCCGGGTCCAGTTCCGCGTTGCGAGGCGACTCGCCCACGGAGAGCAGGTTCATGGCGGCGTCCGGGTTCTGCTGATAGGTTCGCAACTGCTGCTGATAAACACGCGCCAGCACCGTCGCCTCGCGATCGCTGGGCGCACGGCCGGTGGTAAGGCGGAAGGCAAACGCGATGCGCTCGGGCGGCGAAGAGCCGGCTTCCAAGAGAATGCGCTCTGCCAGCTTGCGGGCGGACTCCAGGTACGTGGGATCGTTCATCAGCACCAGCGCCTGCAGCGGCGTGTTGGTGCGCAGCCGCCGCACCGTGCAGGTTTCACGATCGGGAGCGTCGAACGTGCTCATCGTGGCAGGCGGCACCGTGCGCTTCCAGAACGTGTACATCCCGCGGCGATAAAGATCGGCCCCCTGGCTTTGCACATACGTCTGCGCGGTGAACTCCTTGCCAAACGCCATCTCTTCCCACAACCCGGCGGGCTGATAGGGAGAGACGCTGCGCCCGCCGATCTCGCGATTCAATAAACCGCTAATGGCCAACGCCTGGTCGCGGATCAGCTCGGCCGGCAAGCGGAATCGCGGGCCGCGGGCCAGCAGCCGATTCTCAGGATCCCGGGCCACCAGCGCCGGCGTGACGGCCGACGTTTGCCGATACGTGGCCGATGTGACGATCAGCCGTTGCAGATGTTTCACATCCCAGCCGCTGGCCATGAACTCCACCGCCAGCCAATCGAGGAGATCAGGATGGCTGGGCCATTCTCCCTGCGAGCCAAAATCTTCACTCGTCTTCACCAGGCCCGTGCCGAAGTACATCTGCCAATAGCGGTTCACCATCACGCGGGCGGTGAGCGGATGCTTTGCTTCGACCAGCCATTGAGCCAGCGCCAGGCGGTTGCCCGAAGTTTCGGAAGGCAGCGTGCCAAGCGCCACCGGAACGCCCGGCTGCACCTGCTCGCCGCGCTTGTCGTACTGCCCGCGCAGCAGCAGGAACGTAGCGCGCGGCTTCTCGGATTCCTGCATCACCATGGCCGTGGGAATGAGCTTGTCCAGCTCTTCCTGAGATTTCTTGAAGGCCGCGAGCTCCTCCGTCCAACGCTGCACCACCGGCGAGACGTTGGTGCGATAGTGCGATCGCAGCTCGGCCACCTG
>JBGTDH010001095.1:0-2633 GCA_041748435.1 Pirellulales bacterium | reverse complement strand
CTTCCAGACCCACGCCGCCGAACTCTCCGGCGATATAGATGATATCGGAGTGGGCGGGCTCCGTGGCGCGATTCAAGAACTCGACAAATTCCAGAATGCCGCGATCGTACCGGAACGCGTCCTCTCGGTTGGCGCGGTCGTCGCGGAAGATGATTTTCACACCGCGATTCAGAAACGCCAGCTCCTGCAAACGCCGCTGCAGCGTATCGTAAAGGAACTTGGTGTTGGGAAAGATCTGGGAGTCCGGCTTGAACGTGGTCATGGTGCCGGTCTTGGAAGTGCTGCCAATGGTGCGCACATCGCCGATGGGCACGCCCCGCTCGTACTCCTGATGATAGACTGTGCCTTTGCGGCAGACTTCCACTTCGCACCATTCGGACAGGAAATTCACCACCGTCACGCCCACACCGTGCAAACCGCCGGACGTCTGATAGGCGCCTTTCTGAAACTTACCGCCGAACTTGAGCACCGTCATCACGCCTTGCAGCGTGGAGAAACCCAAATCGGGATGCATCTCCACGGGAACGCCGCGGCCATCGTCCTCGACCGTGACTGATCCATCGACGTTGATTTTGACGCTGATATTCTTGGCATAGCCGGCCATGGCTTCGTCGATGGAGTTATCCACCACTTCGTACACCATGTGATGCAGGCCGCGCACCGCGGTATCGCCGATGTACATGCTGGGCCGCTCGCGGACGTGCTCCAGGTCGCTGAGATGCTGGAGATCCGCGGCGGTGTACTCGCGATCGATTTTGTATTGCGGCAGCTCGTCCCCCGGAGGATTACTGTTTTGGGGAAGAGGCTCGGGTGCGTCATCAGACATGGAACATCACTTTCAGCTAAAGATCGGTCGGCCGCTAGGAAATTGCCGCGACACGCAACTTGATATCCCGCACTTTGGCGTCGGGAAGCAATCTGGCGAGTTCGGCAATCAGAGCCGCTTTCCGGAACGTAATCTCTTGCATCAACAGGGAATTGGCCACAGCCACTTCCAACACTCCACCCCGCTTAAGCGCGCCGCAACGCGTGTGCGCGGCAAAAAACTCTCCGGCCGCAGTTCGCCAGGCAGTTTGATACGCGGCCGCCGATTGCTCCCGCGCATAGCCGCGCCGCAGAATCAATTCGGCCAGCACTTCCTTGATCGGCTGCGGCCGCCCGACGACGTCTTGTGATCCGCGTTGATCTGCGTGAGACATGATTCTGAAACCCTCACCCCAGCCCTGAACCCTCACCCCAGCCCTCTCCCAAAGGGAGAGGGGGGTTAGCGATCGCGGGCCAAAGGCATGATCACATAGCCATAACCATCGTCGGTGCTGCAAACGGCTGCGCTTTCCGAATCCTTCAACTCCAACGTGAACACTTTCTCCGGATCGAGCACTTTCAGAAAATCGCTTAAAAACCGCGGGTCCAGGGTGATGCCTACCTCGTCGCCGTCGAAGGAGATCGGCAACTCCACGCGGGACTGGCCCACATCTGCCGCGCGGCCAGAGAGCGTGGCTTTGCCTTGCCCGAAGGTGAAATCCACGCCGCGGCTTTCGTCACTGGTCACAATTGCTGCTTGACGCACGGCTGCGTGGAACGGCCCGACATTCAGCTCGATCTGCTTGCCGCCGGAACGCTGGGGAAAGACATCCCGCCACCGCGGAAAACGACCTTCCACCAGGCGCGAGTAAAACGTCGCGCGCGGGCTCTTTACAAGAATATCATTGGCACGGGCAGCGATATGTATCTCGGCATCGCCATCCGTAAGGGCCCGCTCGATCAAATGCATTGCCTTCGTGGGAACAATCGTGGTGTTATCCCCCGTTTGATGACCGCCCACGGCATGAGCCGGACCGGCCATTTTGGCCAAACGACGTCCGTCGGTGCCAACGGCAATGATTTCTTTCTCCGACAGTTCGAGCAGCACGCCTCCCAATGCGTAGCGGCTGCTTTCGTTATCCGTGGCAAAGGCCGTGCGACGCACGAGCTCCTTAAACAATCGCGCCGGGAGCACGTGATACTTGCTTTCGCTAAAGCTGGTCACGGCCGGAAATTCATCGGGGTTTTCGGCGGGCAATCGAAACTCGCTGTGCTGTCCCGAGACCACCAGATTCTGGCCATCGGTCGCCACGAGCAAGCTCGCATCGGAAGATTCCCGCAGGATGGAGCTGAATCGTGCGATCGGCAAGACCGCCGTTCCGGCCGCTTCCACTTGCACATTCGAGACATCCACCCGAACGCCAATCTCCAAGTCCGTCGCCAGGAGCGTAACCGAGTCGGCACGGGCCTCCAGTTTGACATTTTGCAGAATGGGCTTGGGACTACGGCTAGGCGCTACGGCGGCGGCGGTTTGAAACGCAGCAAGGAGCTTCTCTCGGTCGCAAGTGATCTTCATGGTTTGCATCCTGACGATGGTCTAAGCGTCTACGTCTAACGATCTGGTTGCGGATGTTTGTGCTTGAACGCGAATTTCGAGTGTGGTGTCACAACAGACGGGACGCCCTCTTAGTAGTTAGTAGGAGATTTAGATCTTGTTCGTTGTATTAGGGCGGAGGTCATCTCTGTCGGCGATCGGTTCTGTGGTCGACGCAACCCGCGTAATGTTTTGCACTTAGCAGGCGTTCGATGGGTCCTGATTACGGTTGATA
>JBGTDH010001094.1:0-3116 GCA_041748435.1 Pirellulales bacterium | reverse complement strand
CAATCGCAACTTCGCGGCCGTGGTGGAAGGCTGCGCTACGGCCCAGCATCGCCGCCGCGCCACCTGGATCACGCGACCGCTGAAGGCCGCCTATGTGCGGCTGCATCAGCTTGGCCATGCCCACAGTGTCGAAGTCTGGCACGACGGGCAATTGGCGGGCGGAACGTATGGAGTAGCCATCGGCGGGTTGTTTGCGGCGGAGTCGATGTTTCACTATGTGACCGACGCCTCGAAGGTCGCCCTGGTGCATCTGAGGAACTGCTTGCGGGAGAACGGCTTTCATCTGCTGGATATTCAGCAACTTACGCCGCACACCGCCAGCCTGGGAGCGATCGAGATTCCGCGCTCTGTGTATCTCGGCCGTTTGCACGAGGCGCTGGCCGTCCCCGCGCGGTTCGTGGAGGGTCCTGCCAGCGCGTCGCCGTAGAAGGTATGATGACCAAGCTGGCGGGACGCGTCTGGACGTTCGATGAGCTTTTCGAGACGGTGCTGGCGTGAAGGCAGAAGCCTGGATTATCAACGAGGGGGTCCCGCGAACGAGATGGCAGCCACGCTCCCTGGGCAATCCGGATGGCCAGTCGCGATTCCCTCAGGACTTTCATCGTATCCTGGAGGCCGACTTGTCCGGATCGATTGAAGAGGTGTGCGAGCAACTATTCCAACTCGCCAACATGGTGGTTGGAGACGTGGCGGTTGTTCATACGGATGAAGGCAGGATTCCTTATGCAGCAGCCCCATTCGGATTCCAGCGTGTTCCCCTGCCCGATTTTGAGTAGCAACAACCTTAAGACACGACTCTGTAGCCACCAGGTTTGACGGCGTTTTGTCAGGCGGTCATACTGGCCGCGGAAATTCGTCCGACGCCCGCGCTGACACTTGTTGAGGTGACACCATGTTCGTGCTTTCACGCTCCGCTTCCCTGCTGACGATCCTGTGCCTGACCCTTTCCGGCGCCGCACGGGCCCGCGCCCAACAGCCGATCGAAGCGGACATACTGCTGGTGGGCGGGACGATTCATGATGGCAGCGGCGGAGACGCGGTGTTGGGAGACGTGGCGCTGCGCGATGGAAAGATTGTGGCCGTCGGCAAATTCGCGCGCGGCGCGGCGGGCCAGACCATCGATTGTCAGGGGCTGATTGTCTGCCCCGGCTTTATCGATCTGCACAATCACAGCGATCGGCCGATTCTCGATCCCCGCACGCGGGCCAACACCAATTTCCTTACGCAAGGCTGCACCACCGTCGTGACCGGCAACTGCGGCGGCGGGCACGTCGATGTGGCCCAATTCTGCAAGGATCTGGAGACCACCGGCGCGGGCACCAACATCATCCACTTGCTGCCGCACGGATCGCTGCGTTCGCAGGTCTTCGGCAGCGTGAAGCGGCCCCCCTCGGAAGATGAGCTGGAGAAGATGCGGCAACTGGCCGAGAAGGCCATGCGCGACGGCGCCTGGGGCATGTCGACCGGGCTGATTTATGTACCCGGCACGTATGCGGAAACCGAGGAGATCGTCGAAATCGCCAAAGTCGTGGGACGCCACGGCGGCATCTACGCCAGCCATATTCGCAACGAAGGCGCGGGCTTGCTCGATGCGGTGCGCGAGGCGATCGAGATTGGCCGGCGAGCCAAGTTGCCGGTGCATGTCTCGCACTTTAAGGCGTCCGGGCGCGAGGCCTGGGGCGGCTTGCGTGTGGCCGCGGGTCTGATCGAGGAAGCCCGCCAGAAAGGCCAAGCGGTCACGGCCGATCAATATCCTTACATCGCCAGCTCGACTTCGCTGGAGGCGATGGTCATTCCGACGTGGGCGCGCGAGGGTGGCAGCAAGCAGCTCATCTCCCGGCTGGACGATGCCCAGACCGGTCCGAAGCTGCGTAAAGAGATTGAAGAGAAACTGGAATCGCGCAATCGCATGGTGATCGCCAGTTTTCGCAAGCGGCCGGAATGGGTCGGCAAGAGCTTGGATGAGTTGGCTCAATCGGAGAAGCGTACGCAGTTGGAGATCATCGAAGAGATTACGCGGGCCGGCGGCGCCAGCGCGGTAAGCTTTGGCATGAATGAAGAAGAAGTGCGGTACGCGATGCAGTTGCCTTGGGTTGCCACTGCTTCCGATGGCAGCGCGAAAGCGCCGGACGAAGACCGGCCGCATCCGCGCAGCTTCGGCACGTTTACCCGCAAGCTCGGCCGTTACGGATTGCAAGAGAAGGTTGTCACGCTAGCCGCCGCTATTCGCAGCTCCAGCGGACTGCCGGCTGATATCCTGAGCCTGAAGGATCGCGGTTATCTGAAGACCGGCTACGCCGCCGACGTGGCCGTACTCGACCCGCGCGAATTGCTGGACCAAGCCACCTTTGACGATCCCTACCGCTACTCGACCGGCGTACGGTACGTCTTCGTGAACGGCCGCCCGGCCGTGTATCAAGGCACACCCACCGGCGTGCTAGCCGGCAAAGCGCTGCGGCACGAGTCGAAAGCGCCATAAAAACGCGACCGGTGGTCGCGGTGAAGTGGTATACGTGTTGACGCACCACCGCGACCACCGGTCGCGGCTTTATGGCCAGCGGCTCACCCGCGGAGGTACCGCTTGGCCACCTTGGCGGCGACGGTGCCGAAGGCGTAGTAGCCGATGGAGATCTGGCCGACGTGCGTGAGGAGGTCGTATGCGCGCCAGCGGTCCCAGCCGTGGTCTTGCTCCATCCACAGGATCAGCCACGCGTAAGCCTGCGCGATCGAGCGTTCCATCGGACAGCCCGTCGCCACGGTCATAATCTCCGTGGGCGATTCGATGCGCGGGCCGGGAATCTTGCGGCCCTTCACCAGATCGATTGTGACGATGGTCTCGCTGGGCATCTCCAGGCCGCTGGCGGAGAGCTCGCCGTGCCCCATCGCGGCATGCGCATCGCCCAGATAGAAAAACGCACCCGGCACAAATACCGGCAGATACACCGTGTTGCCTGGACAGACTTCGATGATATCCATGTTCCCGCCATGCACGCCGGCCGGCATCGTGGTGGGCACGCCCATATCGGGCGCGGTGCCGATGCAGCCCAGCATGGGCGTGTAGGGAATCGTGAGCTCGTCGCTCCAGTGGATCTGGCCGTCGCGGATGGGGCAGATGT
>JBGTDH010001093.1:0-3273 GCA_041748435.1 Pirellulales bacterium | reverse complement strand
CGCTCCGGCCCCTGCCCCTGCTCCGGGTGGCTTGGCCGGCGGAAGTCAGACCTCGTTCCCCACGCTGGCTCCGACCCCGGCTGGCACCTAACGCGATCGATGGAGAGCCGTGCTGCGTAACAAAAATCAGCCTGCTGCGGGCACATGCCTGCAGCAGGCTGTTTCTATTTGATTCAAGCGAAAGCGGTTAGGCAGGCTGCGCGAGAAAAGCTACCCGCGAAAGGCGAAGTCATATCATTCGGGCCCCTACCCCGCCCATGATACGACTTCCCCACAAATTGGTGGTTTTTGATACGACTTTTGGTAGTCTTGTTCTGCGGCTACCTTAACGACGCACGGGCGCTGTGGGTCGAAGGCTCGCGCCCGTGCTGGGTTTGGCGACGCCGGGCGGGGACGCTCCTCCAGGCACCTGCTGCAGCTCGGGCTGGGAGGCGCTGGGACGCAAACCATCGCCCTGCTTGCGACCGCTCTGGGAAGTGCCGGCCAGGTAGTTATCCACCTGGGCGGTTTCGGTCAGCCGGTCGTATTCCTGCGCCATCGCTGCACGCAGCTTCTTCTCCATCAGGTCTTCGTAGATCAGCTTCTTGACCTCGGCGAAGTTCACCTTCACCGGCTCCGTCTGACCCTCGCACCGCAGAATGACGAACTTATCGGCCACCTGGATGATGCCGGAGAGCTCGCCCGGCTGCAGGTTGAAGGCCTCTTGCTCCAGTTGCGGCTGGCCGCCGTGTCGCTGGATGGGCTTCACCTCACCCCGCAGCGCCCGGCTGCTGGCTTCCACCGAGAACTGCTCGGCCAGATCGCCAAAATGCTGCGGCGTGTTGTTGGAGCGAATCTTCTCCCACACGTCCTGGGCTTGCCGCTGATTGTTCAGCACAATCGCCATGCAGCGGACGCGAGGTCCGTAGTTGGCTTCAAAGCCGCGTTGCAGGTCCTCGTCGGTCACCTTGACCGTGCCGGCCACCATTTTCTTCAGAGCCACGGCGGGCCAGATGGCATCGTGGATGTAAATGTCTTCCTCAATGCCTTGCTCTTCTTTGACCGCCTTCAGCCACTCCGCCACGTTGGGCCGTCCTTGCGCATCGACCTTGCCCATCGCGGCGGCCGCGCGGCCGATCTCTTCGTCCTCGTCCTGCGCTGTCACGCTGATGCTGCGCTTCTGACACGCCTGCTCTAGCACGCGCCGGCTGATGACCCCGCTCAGCACGTCGGTCCCATGACGGTTAATCGATTCTTCGGCCAGCTCCAGCATCGTAATCTTGTTTTGATTCACCACGGCCGCCACGCCCGGCATCTGCCGTGTGAGATCGGCATCGTTGAACACAATCTGCACCGTGGCCCGTTCCTGAAGCTCCTTGAAAAGCTGGCTGGCGGCATCGCGCAGCTTGCCTTCGCGAATGGTCTCGGAGAGCGTCTCCACATGGTTGGCCGGCAATTCCCGCGGCGGCAGCAAATCTTCGCACTTGAGGATGATGTACTGCCCGCCCGCCGGAATTACGGGCGAGACCTCACCCGGCTTCATCTGAAACGCCACTTGCTCGATCTGCGGATCGCCCATGTGCCGACGAATGGGTTGAATCATGCCGCGGGTGCTGGCCGTGTTCACATCCTCCGAGAACTGCTTGGCCAGGTTGCCAAAATCATCCGGATTGGCCAGCGCCTTGGAATGCACCTGCTTCGCGCGTTCCATCGTTTTGCAAGAGATCATTCGGGCCTTCACCGCGGCGCCGTAGTACGTCTCTTTGGCCTTGGTCAGCTCCTCGGGCGAGACCTGCATCTGTTTCGCCGCCAGCTTGCGCAACGCCAACGTGGGCCAGATGATCTCGTTAGCGTATTGCTGCGGCGTGATGTTCCGCTCCGACTGCAACATCTTCAGCCACTGATCCAAGGGCAGACCAAACTTGCGGGCCACGCGTTCGATCTCCGCATCGACCTCCGTCGAGACAATCTGAATGTTCAGCTCTTTGCAGCGTTCCACAATCAGTCGCCGATTGACCATGCTCTCCAGCACCTGCTTGCCGTAGTGCCACAGGCAGTAGCGAGCCAGATCGTTGCGGCTGATTTCCTCTCCATTCACAATGGCCACGGTCTGCAGCTTGGCCGGCTGTGCCTTGATCGGTGGCTTAGGGGTCGTGGCGGCCGAGCGTGTTGCCGGCGAAACGAGCTTCTGCGTGGTTCCCTGCGGCGGATCCTTGGCGCTGGCGGTTTCCGTTCCGGCATAATGCCGCAACAGCAGGCACAGCCCGATCACGGCCAGGCCGCAGCCCAGCATCGACAGGCGTTTCCACAACAGTTTGCGAGGCGACGCGAACTCGGAACTCGTGAGCGACATGAGCGGTTACTCCGTTAACCACCAATTTCGGCAGGGTCAGCCCGGCCCAAGTGACTGGGCGAGGGTGGCAGACTATAGAAACGCCTGCTATCGCGGTCAAGACGGATCATGCCGCCACCGGCAGTGCTATCACCTCGTGGTGATCGACGTAGCGATACGCTTCTTCCAGCGAGAAATGCAATCCGCGGCGAGTGCAGGCGGCGAACAAGCGCTCAAGGCGCGTGAGGTCGGCCGGCGTGTCGATCGTGAGCTTGTCAGCCGGGCGAATGCCTTCCCATGTGGGCGGCAGCTCGCGCGTGCGAAAGCCATGCGGCGGCTGGCGAAAATACGGCGTCACATGCTCACGACAGTAAGGATCGAGCGCCTTCGTTGCCATTCGCCGTAAGGCCCCCACGCGGAGGACCTCGGGTGCGGCATAGGAAATCCCGCGGATGCAAGTGTAATCGACCTCGGCGCGGGCATGCAGCGCGGCGATAGCCGCAGTGCGTCGAGGACAGTAGATCGGATTATCGGCCGTGGCCCGCAGGATGGTGTCCCCCTCATCCAGGTCCTCGGCCGCTCGCAGAAAGCGGGCTAGCACATCCTCGGCCGGGCCGCGGATGACGCGCACGCCTTCGCTCGCGCACCATTGGCACGTGAGATCGTCCTGCGGGAGATCGGTCGTAGCGATCAGCACTTCCCACGGGGCATCGATCCACGCGGCTGCCATCTCCAGCCGACGCACCACATGCCACAACAACGGCTTGCCAGCCAGGGGCGCGAGAATCTTGCCGGGGAGCCGGGTCGATCCAAGGCGAGCTTGAACGATCACCCGCATGCGTTTGAGTCCTTTCAATGACCGACTTGTTCGATGTGTGGCGTCGCGGGGACTTCGGACGCGCTGGCAAAGTCGTCTTCCTTGAGCACGACATCGGCCGGGATGTCGCAGCGTGCGATGCGGC
>JBGTDH010001092.1:0-6361 GCA_041748435.1 Pirellulales bacterium | reverse complement strand
GTCGGCCGAGCAGCAGCAAGTGCTCGACCGAACCGTAGCCGAGGTCCATGGCGCCGGAGGCATCCTCGTTCGCTGGAACGCCCGCGGCCCGCTGACTGCTGGGGCCGCTTCGCCGATCGTCGAACAACTCTCGTCCCAGAGCTCAGCGGTCGATACAGCCGATTGGCCAGCGCACTTCGCCACGGGCACGGAAGCACGTGTCTTGCTGAGCCCGCAACCGCCCGCGAAGGATGACATGTGGCTTGCGATCACGAATGTGGCCATGCCCGAACCGGCGGCTGTGGAATTCCTGGGATCGAGCGGCGGCGGTATTGAAGTGTGGCTGAATGGCGAGTCCCTCTATCGGCGCGACGAGCCGCGGACCTATAAGATCGACTCCGACCGCTTCACGGCGACGCTCGCCAAGGGGAACAATCGGCTGATGGTGGGCGTGAAGTCGGCCGCCGAGTTTCATCTGCGATTCCGCCGCCAGAGCGCCAAGGCGGACCACGAGCGGCTGACTCTCGCTGCGCTGGCGCGGGCCGGAGATTCCGATCGCGGCCGTGAGATTCTACTCAACGTGGAAAAAACGCTGTGCCTTAAGTGTCACCGCGTGGGCGATCGCGGCGAGGCCACGGGACCGGAGCTCACGGGAGTCGGCAGCCGCTTCTCGCGGATTCACGTCGTCGAATCGATCCTGGAACCCAGCCGCACGATCGCGCCCAGCTTCGGAACGCTGTCGGTAGTGCTCAACGATGGCCGGCTGATTGCCGGCGTGAAGGCGGCGGAAACAGAGACGGCCATCACTCTGGCCGACAACCAGGGAAAGAAGCACGTGCTAGCCAAGGCAGACATCGAAGAGCAGCAACCTTCGCCTTTGAGCACGATGCCGGACGGACTGGAGAAGCGACTGTCGGACGACGAGTTCGTGGACCTGATCGCGTTTCTCCTCAGCTCCACCGCTGGTCGAAAGCAATAGTTAGCCGTCGCTTTCTCGTTTGATGATGTGGCGTCCTTCAACGCCTGGCGTGGCACCGGCCTTCGGCTTCGTGTCTCCCGAGGTGCCTCGGGCGAGTTTCTCGGCTTCTGATTCGCTGGTGATGCCGCTTTGGATGAGTACGTTGGCAGTGGGCTGGCTGGCTGCGATCGCTTCCCATTGGCTCAGCCGGCACATTACCCTGCGGCCAGCCTGCTTGCCAACGATCACCTCGTAGACGGCCCACGATTCTTCCGGTTCGGTCTTTCGCATTATTCCTCCTTCGGCGCGTTACCTCATCTTATTTCATCGAGGGGACGGAAGGTAGTGTTCCCGTGCCTTCCTCTGCATGCCACCGAGCGGCTCCACGGCAAGCCACGGCAAGCTAGAGACTGGACATGGTATTTTCCGCCCTTTAGAATGTGCAAATTATCTGCCATCAAGCCCCAGCACGCGTATGTCAGCCAAGGAATTTGATCGTTATCGCGAGGCCCTAGTCATTGAGACGCACACCGTCTGGCCCGATGAGTTCGCCGATTTGGACGTCGCCACTCGGTCACGCATCGCCCAGCGACTACACGCAGAGCCGGAAAAGGCGTCCGAGTTGGACTATCAGCGGATGCATTCCGGCTTCGCGCGCGTCATTACGGTGACGGCAGACGACATCTCGCGCGTGAAATAGCACCGCGCAAGCGGTGTTTCGCGCCCTGATCGATCGTCACACTCGCTGCTTGAGTATGCGCGACTCGTACTCGCGAACGATGGGAAGCCAAGCTGCCCCGGGGGGAACATTCTGCGTCAGACAGTAATAATCCCACACGGCGCCATGCGGAAACGATTTGTATTCTTCCAATCGCGCGAGCCGAGAGGTGAAGTCGCCGTTGGCTTCGAGCGTTTGTAGTTGGGAAAGCGGGGCCAGGAGTGCAAGCAGCAACGCTTTCAACATAGCCCGCGTGCCAATGATCCAGGCGGCCACGCGGTTGATGCTGGCGTCGAAGAAATCGAGCCCGATGTGAACGCGATCGAGATACTCTCCGCGAATGAGTTCTTCTGCGATGGCCCGCACATCGTCGGTCAGCAGCACCACATGATCGCTGTCCCAGCGCACTCCGCGGCTGACATGCAGCAGCAGACGATCGACAAACAACAGCACGGCCGAGAGCTTGTCGGCAATCGACTCCGTGGGATGGAAGTGTCCCGCGTCCAGGCACAGCACCTTGCCATGCTGGATCGCGTAGCCGAGGTAGAACTCGTGGGAGCCGACGACGTAGCTCTCCGAGCCGATGCCAAACAGCTTGCTCTCCACAGCATCCAACTGAAACCGCGGATCGAGCCGTTCGGCGAAGATCTCATCCAACGACTTCCGCAACAGCTCGCGCGGCGTGCGGCGATCGACCGGCACGTCCTTGTAACCATCCGGTATCCAGACATTAGTCACGCACGGCGTGCCCAGCTCGCGGCCAAAATGCTCGCCGATGCGTCGGCACGCGATGCCGTGGCCAACCCAAAAACGTCGAACCGATTCGTCGCGGTGGGACAGCGTGAAGCCATCCGCCGCGCGCGGATGCGAGAAGAACGTGGGGTTGAAATCGAGACCGCTTTGCCTCTGGCGAGCCCACTCGATCCAGCCGCGGAAGTGCTCCGGCAACAGCTCGTCGCGCTCGATCGCGCGTCCGCCGGTCTCGGCATAAATGGCATGCAGGTTAAGTCGATGGCGACCGGGGATCAGCGCCAGTGCCTGATCCAGGTCAGCCCGCAACTCGTCGGCATTGCGGGCTTTTCCGGGATAGTTGCCCGTAGCCTGAATGCCGCCGCCGGTCAGGCCAGCCGCGTTTTCAAAGCCACCGACATCGTCCCCCTGCCAGCAGTGCAACGAGATGGGAATGCGGGCCAATGTAGCCAGCGCGCGATCGACATCGACCCCGGCCGCCGCGTAACGCTCACGCGCCAGCTTGTACGCCGCTTCAAGGGGAGAGTCCGAGTCCATGCGATAGGGACGTTGCTTTACAGGCCTTGGCGGGCGAATTGGTACAGGGACTCGCTGGCAAGGTGCAGCTCTTCCAGGGGCAGCCATTCATCGCAGGTGTGGGCCTGATCGATCGAGCCGGGGCCGAACACAATGGACGGCACGCCGGCTGCGGAGATGGTCGAGGCATCGGTTCCGTAGGGCACGCCCACCTGCTCGCAGCGGCCGATCACGCCGCGGGCGGCGGCGGTCATGCGATCGGCCACCGCGGCGTTAACGCCCTCGCCCAAAGTCGAGCCCTTCATGTAGGGATCGTCGTGGACGATCGGAAAGTCGAGCCGCTGGTTGATGAAGTTGGTGATTTGCTGAAACACGCCGGGCCATTCTTCGCCGGGAATCATGCGGCGATCGATCTCGATCGAGCAGGCGTCGGGCACGGTGTTCACGCTCAGCCCGCCTTGAATCGTGCCCACGCTGAGGGTGGCGCCGCCGCACAAGCGATGCTTGGGAAGCGTCGGCACGAACTCGCGATGATAGGCCTCGAATGCCTGGATGACGCGGGCCATCTTGTAAATGGCGTTGTCGCCCTGATGCGGCTGGGAACTGTGCGTGGCGCGGCCTTGCGTATGACAGCGCCACCGCAGCGCGCCTTTGTGAGCCACGACGACATTCAGACTGGTCGGCTCCGCCACTACGGCCGCGTCCGGCTTGCGCGGCACGATCGAATCGCCCCCCGGCGTCCAAAGCTGTTTCAGCGCCGTCGCGCCAGTGAAGCCATGCTCCTCATTTACGGTGCAGGCCATGATGATCGTCGGCATGCCGGACGGGCGCTCCTGGGCCAGACGGGATAGCGCGCCCAACATGGCCGTCATGCCGCCTTTAATATCGCACGACCCGCGGCCATAGACGCGCCCCTCGCGAACCATCGGCGTCCAGGGCTCGATCGTCATGCCGTCAACCGGGACGGTGTCTTGATGGGCCTCGAACAGAACAACCTGGCCTCCTTTCTCCGGCGGCGTGCGGCCATCCAGCCGCGCCACAATGTTCTCCCGCGCCGGCGTCTCTCCCTTGGCCGGATGGACCACCTGCCGCTGCCAGGGGATGTCGAGCGAATTGAAGAAACCCTGGAGCCACTGCGTCATGCGATGCTCGAAGAACTCCGGCCCGGTAAGCGGCCGGCCCATCGGGTTAACGCTGGGAATGGAGATGAGTTCGGAGAGCGTGGCAGCAAGGTCCAGCATGGGAGAATGCTCCGGAGGAACGGGACGCAAACATCATATCAAACAGCGCAGTTCCTCGCGCCGAAATCGTTGATGCCGAATCTGCCAACTCGGAAACAGAAACTAAACCAGGCTGGCTTGAGATCGTGCGGAAATGCCCGTAGAATTCGTATCTCCATCGGGTGAGAGCACACCTTGTCCGACTGCGTCCCCGTAGCTCAATTGGATAGAGTGTCGGCCTCCGAAGCCGAAGGTTAGTGGTTCGAGCCCACTCGGGGATAATAACTTACGACGATTTCGAGGTAAATGATACGGAATTCGGGTACAGAAAAAGCCCCCGCCAGCGGCTAACTGGCGAGGGCTCAGCAAACCTTTCGGTCTGCCTGCTGTTTTCAAACTTCAGGCTGGAGGGTTTGCCAAATGGCTCGCACACCGAAACCGTGGTATTGGAAGGAACGCCAAGAGTGGTACGTCAGAGGCGAGCGGCACAGGCTCGGTCCTGACAAGAAGGCCGCAAAGGCGCGGTTCCACGCGCTCATGTCTCAACCGGACGCCCTGCGTCGTCCTGTCCGCTCCGAATGCCGGCGGTCAGGGTGGTCTTGCCGTGGTCGATGTGACCAATGGTGCCGACGTTGACGTGAACCTTGTTCATCTCGAAACTCCCCGGTTGCCACGAGCAACCAAATGGGCGTGTGGCCGCTGCACCCAATCGCTTTGCGATCTTTTCTCCACGACGGGCGAAACCAGGGCGCAGATAACCACGAAGTGCCGATAGGCAGTCCACAGGACAAGGAACGGAACGGGAAGGTTCGGTCGCTCCGAGTTGCTAGAATCAGGCGGCTATCGGTGATTCACCGAATCGTTGCTGACCGAGACCAGAAGAACAGCGCTCAGAAATGCAGATCACAACCACGAAGTGCAGTCAGTTCCGGCACTCGGTCGTCAGCGAAGCGAAAGGTGAACCAGGAATCGCTCACTTCGTCCTTCATCGAGTTCACCCTCCGACCCGCTTCACCCGGTAGCCCATCGCTTCCAGCACCGCAACCAGACGCTCCCGCTGGTCGCCCCGAATCTCGATTACGCCGTCCTTTACCGTCCCGCCTGTGCCACATCGCTGCTTGAGCGTGGTAGCCAGGTCCAGCACGCCAGCTTCATCAAGCGGGATGTCGGAAACTGTCGTGACGCCCTTGCCTCGCCTTCCTTTCGTCTCTCGACCCAGCCGTACTACGGGGGCGGTCTTCTTGGATGTTTCCTGTTTCGTCACCGCAGACTCAGCAGCGCTCTCCGGCATCGGCGCTACTCGCTTTCTGCCGCCACCGATCAAACGAGCCACCAGGTCCATGACTTCTCGCTCGATCAATCCCAGGACTTCAGGCGAATCGTCAACGTCCCAGAACTCGACCTTCTCGGCCCAGGTCGGGAATCGCTCTTGAAGAAGAGACAGGTGTTCGGCCTCCTTCAATGCGATAATCCAGTTGGCCATCTCGAAATCGTCCGCCGTTACCTGGATCGGGAAGCGACCACATTCAACGACGGCACGAAGCCCACGAACTTCCAGGGCCTTGACGGCGGACACCGCCATCGGGCCGACGTTGTTGACGCCCCGCTCCAGCGCCAGGCCCCTGGAGTATGCCTTCCAGGGCAAGCTCAGTTTCCCAGCTACGGAGTTAAAGAGAATCTCCGCATACCGGCTGCGGTAGTAGTTGCCGGTGCAGAGGAACAGGACGTTCTTGCTGCTGGACTTGACCATTTTCTTGTTGCCTCAAATCCTGGCCCCGGCAGGCCGAGGCCACTGCACCTGCATCACTGAGGCCATCGTCCATCGAGCCATCGAGGTTCGAGGTCGGGCCCGATCTCAAGGACATCACCTTCTCCGAGGGCGTGGTTTCGGTAGTGCGGCGGGCGGAGTGAACTTCTTCGACGCTCGACTGGAGTGATCCTCTGGTTTCAGCCCTCAGCGTTGTGCTCTGGCTGTTTGCCGTCGCCGTTTGCAAGCTCGTCTACGATGCGATTCACTTCGTCGTAGACTGACTCCAGGCGTGCCTTGAGGTCGATGATCTTCTTATTCTGCACATCGACTCTGATCTCATGGAGGAGGGAGTTGATCCGTTCATAGGCAGCCGCCTTGCTTTTTTGGTCCAGTTGCGCTTGCCGCACCAATGCAACGATTCGCTGGTGGTAGTCGAATAGAGTTCCAAAGAGATCCGCTTCGAGCGAAAC
>JBGTDH010001091.1:0-10201 GCA_041748435.1 Pirellulales bacterium | reverse complement strand
TCGGCCAAGGGCGCCGCCAGCGGCTCGCGAAAACCGGGACACTTCAGCCACAGTTTGCCTTGCTCCACCTTGATCAGATCTCCGCTGAGGCGCGCGCCGGCAGCAAGCAAGGCGCGCAGGGTTCGCGGAGCCACCTGGCCGGGCGCGGAGAGCAGCGCGTCGCGCAGATCGCGTTCGTCCAAGCGGCGCTCGCGGCCTTGCTCCAGCAATACGAACTGCTTCGCGGCGGAATCGTAAGATGGCACTGCCGCGGGGCGCAGCGTGCCATCGGTCTGATGGACGCGCCCCTCCCCGGAGAGCGTGCCTTGCGGCAAGGCACTCACGCGGCTGATCCACAATCGCGCCAGCCTGATATCGCCGCGGCGATTCACCACCTGCACGCCGCCAGGAGTCGTTGGCTGGTTCCCGCCCGGTTTAAGCAGCAACTGCGGTTTCCCCTTGGTGAACGTGGGGAGCGCGGGCGCCGTGTCGTTGGGGACGGTCAGATCGGCCAGCTTTTCTCCGGCGGCGGAGAAGACCAGCATCCGCCCCTGCTCCTGATCCAGGTAGATTTGCAGATGCAGCCGACCCGCGCCCACCGGAATTTTTTGCACTGGGGCAAGATCGGCGGCGTGCTTGGTCTCGCGCACGGCGATCAGTTCATCGTCCCAGATCTCCAGGCGAAAAGCTTGTCGGGCCGATTGCGGATCATCGCCCACGCCCAGGGCCAGCACAAAGTTGGGGCGCGTGCTGCCGTTGTTCCACTGAATGTTTCCCTTCGTGGCTTGCACCATCTTCAAGAGCGGCTCCGTGCTCCACGACATCTCGATCTCGTAACGGGCCATCGGCGGGGCGCGGAAGTCACGCTGCAGCGTGGCGCCGGGCTGATTGGTGAGCAGTTGCCCCCCTTCCTCCCGCCAGGCCTTGGCCGGTCCTGTTTCAGTCCAGCCGGCCAGGCCGCTGGGTCCGGCGAAGATCAGATCGGCGGCGCTGGCGCGATAGAAGCGATGCAGGACGTCGCGCGCGAGGTGCAACGTACCGAAGCCAACTGCGTCGATGATCGCTTCGCGCCCATCCAGCGCCACGACTGCCCCGAACAGCACATCGCCATCGGCCAACTCAAAACAGTAAGGGCCTTGGGGCGTCGACGGCTTGAGATCGGCGGGAAACTGGATCGATTGAACCGCCGTCAGCGGGAACTCCAGCGGCGCTGCGAACGCGTCCGATTGCCAGGAAATCACAGCCGGATCGGCGGAGTCCAAGGCCCGGCCGGAGAGATGGTCTCCCGATCGGAAGTGCAGCACCGGCGCGGGATCGGCGGCGCGGGTGCGGGGGGCCGCTAAGCCGCAAGCGATGAGGATGCCGAGGACGAGTGGGATGATTCTGTGGTGGGTCATCGCTCGTAGATCGGCAAGAAGCGGTAGTTGAGGGCCAGGGCCAGCAGCGAGAGCGACGTCCCCACCGTGGTGCCGAACTGCGAGGTGAAGCTGCCGTCCTGCAACTGCGTGGCCTTGAGCTGCCGGACTAGCAGCTTGTTCCATTTCTCCCACGCCTCGACATCGCCTTGAAACAGAGCCTGCGCCTGATAGTAGCGGGCGTACTCGGGATAACTCTGATCCTGAGCCTCCAGCTTTTGCGTGAGGTTGGTGACCGTGGCCTTGAAGGCCGGCAGATCCTTGCGGCGAGCCACGGCGTAAACCAGCGCGGCGATGGAGGAGCGGGCTGTCGATTCACCGAAGCCGCCGAAGCCGGAATAGCCCACCTGGCCGGAAGGGGAAGTCATCTTGGTGTAGTAGGTGATCGCTTTGTCGGTAACTTCGTCGGGCACTTCGATGCCGGCGTTGCGCGCGGCCAGCAGTCCCACCAGGACGGCGCCGCTGACGGAAGTATCGGCATCGGTCGACTCAGGCGAGTAGCGCCACGCCCCCAACGTGTTCTTCTTCTGCGAGGTGACGGCCGCGCGCACGGCCAACTCCAGGGCCTGGCCGATCGAGCGGCGGTTGGCCTCGGTTCCCTTCCATAAATTGCGATCGTCCACCGTGCCGTAGGCCTCGGCCAGGGCCAGCATGGCGAAGCCGTGATGATACATGCTGGAGCCCATGATGCCGGTGCCGGCGTCCTGCGTGGATATAATACTTCGCAGCGCCTTGCGCACATGATTGCTGTACAGGCCAAAGTTGGGGTCTTCTCCGGAGGCCAGAATGACCATCAAGGCCATCCCCGTGACGCCGGGACCTTGCTCGCCGCCGCCTTGCCAATCGCCGTTTTCGGTCTGCTTCGTGGCCAGGAATTGCAGGCCGCGATCGTAGATTTCCCGCATGTCCCGCGGCAGCGCCTCTCCGCCGCGCAGGGTGGGAAGCTGCGCGCGCGCGGTCCCGCTCATTAGACAACTCAGAACGACGATGCAAATCGCGCGATTCATGGCGCCCTTCTCAGAATGGCTGCGGGAACGGACAGATCCGGTCCGGCGCCGGCTTCCTCCTCGGTCAGCATGCCCTGCTGGATCAGCGTTGCCCGCATGCCGCGATACTGCGTGAACTGCTGCTTGAGCGCGGCCCAGCGGCGGTCGTCGATGAGCGGGCGCACCTTGGCTTCCGGCATGCCGCCCAGGCGATACAACATCAGGTAGTAATCGTATTGTCCCGTCGCGCGCGGCGCCGGCGTCTCTTCCAACAGCAGCTTCGTCAACGCTTCGCGCTCGGCATGGTTGAGGGCCACAGAGCCCTCCAGCGTGATCAGGCTGCTGGCGATGCTGGCCCGATAGCGGAACCGCGCACGCTCCGCTTCCACCGCGTTGTAGGCTTTGTTCTGCTCGGCGCTGAGCGTCCGGGCGAGAATCTTCGTGGTGAGCGAATCGGAATCCATCAAGCCCTGGGCCTGCTTGCGCTGCAGCGGCTGGATATCTTGCCACACGTTGCCCATGGCGTTCTGATCGTGCTTCACGGCGTCGAACTTGCGGCGCGCTTCCTCCACCTGATCGTTGAACCGCTGCAAGTCTCCGCGGGCGGCGAGCTGCAGCTTCTGCTTCTGGACCGGCGTGAGCTGGCACACGCGGTTGACCTCCGCCAGCTTCAGATTGGCCTGCGTTTGCAGCCGCAGCCGCCCCGCCTCGGCATTGCCCACGCCTTGAAACACCCATTGGTCGAAGTTTTGCTCCCCGAACATCGCGCGGTTGATGTTGTGCGCGGCGGCGGCTGCTTCCGCGGTGATCTCCTCGTCGTCGGGGGCGGCGAGGCAGCAGTGGCAAGCAAGGAGCGTGAGGAGAACAGGGAACAGGGAACAGGGGACTGAGAGAGGGGACAGGGAACAGGGGATAGGGAACAGCAGAACCGGGGAAGTGACCTGGACTTCGTTCCGGCTGTCCCCTGTCCCCTGTTCCCTGTTCCCTGTTCCCTGTTCTCCTGTTTCCTCTCTCATTGTTTTCCCTCCCACCACGCGACGTCCCGCGCTCGCCCGTTGTCGCCTCCCCAGGAATTCACGCTGATCTTCTGCACGCCGCTCCAGACGCTCTTCTGCTCGTCATTCAATAGCGGCAGCACGTGCTTATCCGGGATTTGCGGGAAGTAGTGCCCGCCATACCGCGCGAGCTGAATCCATTGCTCCCAGTCGTCCAACCAGCCGGCGTTTAGCGATTCGACCATCTTCTCGCGCTGCTCGGCATTCAGGCACAGCAAGGAATCCAGGCGAGCCACGGCCCCCAGGATGGCCGCTTCCTTGCGATGCGCCGCGCGCTGCGTTGCTTCCAGGCTGTACTTCTCGAACTCCGCGGGCGCGACGGTTTCCTTGATTGCCGCGGAGAGCGCGGCGCGAATGGTTTGTGAGGCGCCCGTTTGGCTTCGCGGGCGAGCGGGACGAATCACCGCCGCGACAGCCCGCGCCACGGCTGCCTGCGGCATGCCGATCTCTCTCGCAGCCTGCTTCATGGCGTCTTCCGCCGCCGCCTTGATCTTGGGCCGTTGCTCGGGCGTCAGCTCGCATGTCTGGCGGACAAACTCCAACTCCGTCCACATGGTGGGCGTGAGCAGTTGCACGTACTGCTGCACCTGCGCGTTCTGCGCCGCGTCGCGTTCCGCCGCCGCGGCCTTGGCAGCCGCAGCCTTAGCCTCCGCCGCTTTCTCTACGGCAGCCTTCGCGGCGGCAGCCTTGGCAACCGCTTCCTTATCCCCAGCATCCTTGTCCGCCGCCCGTTGCACTTCTTGTTGCGCTCTCTGTTCCTCCTGTCGGGCGCGTGTCAGCGGGAGCGGCTCAAACAGCGTCGCCGGGGGCATCGGACGCACAACTCGCTGTGCGAAACAGTCGGCCGCCCCCGGCGCTAAGGACAGGACGATCCCCACCCAGACGGTTTGGAATTTGCAATTTGCAATTTGCAATTTGAAATCTCCGAATCTCAACGCCCGCCGTCCCGCTCCAGGCGGTTAAAGTATTGATCCAAGCCGGTGCGGAACTCCTCGGGCAAGGCCGTGCCCGCTTGTCCCGTGGCTTGGCCGGCGTCGCGCTCCTCGCGCACTTCCTGATCGTTGCGGCCCGTGCCCAAGAGCGCCAAGGCGCTATCGAGCGTGCTGCCGCTGCCGCCACCCCCCGGAGCGCCACCCCCTCCGCCGCCGCCGCGAGGATTGATTTTCTTGCTCTTGAGCAACAACTCGATGGCTTCCGTCTCTGCGCCGATGGCTTCGCGCCCCGTGTCCGGGCGCGCCAAGATCTGTGTAGCCTCGTCCATCACCTGCTCCACTTGTCCCAGCAAGCCGATCTCGTAGCCGAACTCCGCTTCGCCCTCGGGCAGCTCGCGAATGCGCACCGTAAGCTTGGCCACGCGATCCGAGAGTGTATCTTGCGTTTTGCTGAGCTGCTCGGCACGATCGCCGTATTCTTGCTTAACCAACCCCGCGCGGGCTTGCTCCGTCACGCGGGTCTCTTCACGCAGGTTGACCTCGGCCTCCAGGATCTGCATCGCCTCCAGCACGATCGACGGCGGCAGGCTGGCCTTCGATTTGCCGCCGGGGCATTTGCCGGCGCAGGCCGGATCGACCAAGTCATCGGCCCAGCGGTCGAACGTGTCGGACCAGAACTCGGTCTGGGCGATGGAGAGGCCCTTCTCCTTCTGCAGGTCGTCTCCCAACTGGCGGAGGCTGCCCACCGCGTCTTGCTTTCGCATCTCGTCGAGCACGCTCTTGAAGCGCTGGTAACGACGCCGCTCGAAGTAGGCCTCCATGTCGTCCATGATGTGGGAGAGATCCTTGCTGGCGTCCCATTCCTGCGTGGCCAGTTGCTCCAGCGGAGACGGAGAGGGGACAGGGGACAGGGAATAGGGGACAGCCGGAGACTGCTTGCTGTTCCCGCTTCCCCCTCCTGCTGTTCCCTGTCCCCTGTTCCCTGTTCCCTCTCTTCCCCTGTTCCCTGTCCCCTGTCCAACCAGATCTCCCATCTTTCCACCAATCACGTACTGCTTGCGCGAGGCCGCTTTGAGTCGCTTCACCAGCGTGCTCCCTTCGAGATTGGCCAGCACGCGGTTGAGCTCCTCGGCAATCTTGTCGAACTCGGCCAGCAGGTCGGCCTGGGCCTTCACGGCCTCGTCCAGCTTCTGGGCCGCCGGAGGTTGAGGCGGCTGCGCTTTCGGCGGAGAGCTATCGGCCATCGTCGTCACCGGCAGCGTGAGCCGCGGCTGCGAGTTGCTCTTGCTCGGCTCGCCCGGCGGCTGCGCATCCTTCGATCCCGGATGTTGCGAAGACTCGGCATCCACGACAGCCGGCACCGGGGGCTTCGGAGCCGCGGGCTTTGGCGGGTCGCCACTACCGCCGCTTCCCGGCTGACTGCGAATCTGTCCCGCCTGCGGGTTCGGTTTGCTGGCCACTTGCGCGGCGGGCGATTGGGCCGATTGCTTGAGCAGATCGGCCACGTTGGGCATCCGTGTGCCGGCGATATCCTTGAGGATGGCCAGCATCTCGGCCCACGTCTCCAGATGGCCCACGCCGAACTCGGGATTGCGCATCGCCTGGCGAATCAGGTCTTCGCCGCTGGAGACCAGGCCGGTCAGGCGGCGTCCGTTGGCTTTCTCGCCCGCCGATTGATTCTCGATCTGGCGTCGCACTTCGGGCTGATTTAACTCGGCCGGATCGAGCAGACGAAGCTGCTGGTTCGTGTGATGCAACTGCATCTCGCGGTCGCGGACCTCGAGCGACTGACGATGCCATTTGCTGAGTTGCTCGGTGACCCAAATGGCGTGCTGCTCGGCGCTCAGCACATACAATAAATACGTCGGCGAGTAGACGCGCTCGCGGTCGGGGAGATAATCCTCTACAAACAGCCGCACTTCCAGCGGCTGCGGCTCGATGCCCAGGGTCTGCGCACAGAACGTGCCGCCCAGCTCCAGCGATTCTTTCTCGTGCCCGCCGGTGGCCAGCAGGCGTTCTCCCTTGGCCGGCTTGGACACCACATTGGCATCGGCGCCGTTCCATTCGATGCCCACGCGCTGCACGCCGAAATCGTCCTGGGCTCGCACTTGGAAGGCCAGCGTCTCGCTGTCCAACACCACGCGCATGCGAGGCAGGCCATCGCTGGCCAGACTCGGGGCTTCATCCTCACGGGCATTGATCGAAACCGTGAACGGCGCGGGTCCCGCCAGGCCGAACTCGTCCTGCCAGTGGAACACCAGCTTGCGGGATTCTTGAATTGTCTGCGGCGCGCTGGCGACCGCGGTTCCTTTCGGCGCGGCCGGTTGATTGTCGATCGTGGCTTTGGCTAACGCACGGTTGGCGTTGGCCGTGAACGTGGCGACGCTTCCTTGCACCAGCGACACCGTGCCGCCGCGGACGTCTTTCTCTAGCGGTTGCGGGCGGCCGAGATACTCGGGAAGCTGCACGCTGGCGGTGACGCCGGACAGATCGGGTCGCAGCATGGGCTCCACGGTCAGCCGCTGGCGGGCATCGCCGATGGCCAGCTTCATGCGGCCGGCATCGATCTGCGGCGGCAGGGCGAAGGCGTATTGCCCGTCGCGCAGCTCGGCTTTCAGCGGCGGCTGGCTGCCGAGTTGAACTTCCCCTGCTGCGGGTTGCCACTTCGAGTCTTCGAGCAATCGCACAGGCACCGTGACCGCTTCTCCATGCGGGACCACCAGGCGATCCGGCAACGGCGCGAGGGCGGTGAACGTGTAGCGCGGCACATCCCGCCACGGCGCGAGGAAGCGTGCCCAGGCATTAGTGGCCGCCGCCGGATACAACGCCAGGAGCAGCACCGCCACGATGGCCGGCGCGGCCGCCATGCCAATCCAGAAACGATGCCGCGGGCGAGGCACGGCGTTGTTGAAGTCACGGTGGCTGGCATCTTCGGCCACTTGCCGGATAGCCGCTTCGCATAGTGCCCGCGAACGATTCTGCTCGAACTCGTTGCGCACCAGCTCGATGATGCCCAGCATCTGATCGCCCAAGCTGGGGAAGGTGCGGCTGAGGAGACGCGCCAGTTGGTCGAGCGTGCGCTGCTGCCAGATCCAGCGATGCAGGTAGAGAGGCGCTAAGCCGCAAGCGGCGAGGGAGGCCAGGAAGAAGGCGAGCCTGGCCCAGGTGGGAGTATCGACCACGCGGTCCAGGAGATAGACGCCGAGATAGCCGACGACAACCCCAAACAGGGCGCCGCAGGCGGCTTCAATCGATTTAATCGTCCACACGCGACGGCGGAACTCACCCAACTGCACTTCCAACGACTGCGGCAGTTGCAATCCACGCGACTGCGAAGCGTTCATGGCCCAGCTCGATTCTGGCAAGGGAAGGGAAACATGGCCTGCTGCCCCTTAGACTCCCGCGCCCGGAAAGCGGTTCCCCCCAATCTATCACATCGGGCTCGGGGTAAACAGAAAAAATGCGCTGCTCGGTGGTGCGTGGTTGCTTGGCACGTCGGCGGCGAGCAACGAAGTAACCCAATGTAAATGGCGACGGACTTGCGGGCGAACCATTGATCGGTTAGTCAGGACAGTACGCAATGGTGGCTGTAATCGAGGAAAGCGGACTCGGGACAAGTTGGGCAATGTCGATCACCCGCAAAGCCGCCCTTGTCCGAGTGGAGGGTTTGGACGCGCAAGTGGAATCGCATCTGGCGAAGATCGCCGGGAATCCGTTCAGCAGGGATATACCTCATTGGCGATCCGAGTTGCGGACATTCATTCAACAAATGGAAGCGCTGCTGCCCCACATCGGAAAGAAAACCGCGGCGGTGTGGTCGCGGAGAATCGGTTGCTACAAAGACCTACTCGGAGAATAGTCATGGAGTCCGATCGCCTCGCCTTGGAGCAACTGCTGTGCGCCGTGTTCGACGAGCTTCAGGAAGGCGCGCGCGAACATGAATCTCCCGCCGAATACGATCGCAGGAAACAAGAGTTTGCGTTTCACATGATGGATTGGCGCAATGACCTGGAGAAGATCGCTGACCTGTGCGCTCATCCCGAGGCCTGGTCAGCGCGCGATGCCGCCAGGTTTCTGGTGGGATTTCTAAGCCATGTGGTCCCTCATCTAACGAACGCGAAGAGCTTATTACTGGACGAAATTCCTGGTTCGGTCAATCTGCTGGAGCAGGCGGCGTCGAGCAAGTTGCCGGCCGTGCGATGAATCGGCTTACCGCCATGCTGCTAACAAAAACGAACGGTCGTCTGGCGATCGTTTCCCCGGTTACAATTATCGGACTGCAATTGGAGCGACGGTCCGAGGAGAGAAAATGGAGTCCACTTCGCTGAGCGTGATGGCAACATTTGAGGACGGCGTATTTCGGCCCGATGAACCGCTGTTGCTGGCGCCCCATCAGCGTGTAACGCTCCTCGTACAGATCCCCGGAGAAACAGAAGCCTGGCCGGAAGATGTGGCCGATATCTATCGTGCAATTGCCGAAGAGGATCGGAGACTAGCTGCGGCGATGCTCCCCACCGTGCGAGACACTTGGCCGGTTGCTGAGGGACCTGTGTGAGCACGCCCCCAGTGTCCCATCCCATGCGAGGCGAAGTCTATTGGCTCGATTTCGCTCCCGCGACTGGTCAAGAGATGACGGGCTCACATCCCTGCGTCATCGTTCAGAACGATGTCGGCAATCAGCATAGCGGTCTGACGATCGTCGTCGCGGTTACGAGCAACTTGCGTGTGGCTAGACTTCCGATTGCCGTGTTGCTCCGAGCAGGCGAAGGCGGATTGAAGCAAGACAGCGTTGCTCACTGCGGCCATCTCTACACCGTGGACAAGCAGCGATTGACCCAGCGCATCGGTCAGTTATCCGCGGAGCGCGTCGCGGAACTCAACCGCGCGCTGGCACGTTCCCTCGAAATTTGACTCCCGTCATGCCTGCATGGTGGGTGAAGTGCTTGGAGATTGCACAATGCTCTTGGAGCAGCGGACAGCCGTGATTACGGGAGGCGCCAATGGCATCGGCCGGGCGACGGCGGTGTTGATGGCGCGCGAAGGGGCGAGCGTGTTTGTGGGAGATTTTCGGCTGCTGAGTGAGAATGAGCGCACGTTTAAGGAATTGGGAATCGTCCAGCGGACGTGCGATGTGCGGTGCGAGGCCGATGTTCGAGAGCTGATCGAGGCGGCCGTTGCCGCGACTGGGCGGCTGGATGTGCTGGTCAACAACGCCGGCATCGGCATGGTCAAGCCAATCACCGAGGTGACGGAAGCGGACTGGGATGCCTGCCTGGACACGAATCTCAAAGGCGCATTTCTGGGCTGCAAGCACGCCATCCCGCACATGCAGCGCGGCGGAGGCGGCGCGATTATCAATACCGCCAGCAACGCAGGCCTGTTGCCACGGGCACACGATCCCGTCTATTCGATCAGCAAGCTCGCTGTCGTTGGATTGACCAAGAGCCTGGCGCTGTGCCACGCCCGGGATCGAATTCGCATCAACTGCGTGTGCCCGGGACCCGTGAGCGCTACGGGCATGATGAACGATTCGCTGGAAGACGCAGACGATCCGGCAGCCTTTGCGGCGCAACTCATCGCCGCCAGCCCTTTGGCCAAGGCGTTTGGCCGCATGATCACTCCCGAGGAAGTGGCATACGCAATTCTGTATCTGGCCAGCGATGTGGCTGCCATGATCACTGGCACGGCCTTAGCTATCGATGGCGGCAAATCGTTGGGTGTGGCACCGGGCTAGGGGCGGCTAGGGGCTGGGGGCTAGGGGCTAGGGACTGGCGGCCTCCAGCCCCTAACCTCCAGCCCCTAACCTCCAGCCCCTAGTCCCCAGCCCCTAGTCC
>JBGTDH010001090.1:0-1945 GCA_041748435.1 Pirellulales bacterium | reverse complement strand
TGGCCAAGGCGTCGATCGATTCGGACAAGGCCCGCAGCAACTGCTCGGCGTGGGCGCGGCGCTTCACATGGCCGATCTTGACGATCAGCGGCACGCGGCCGATGGCGCCGCGCAGCGCCTGTGCAATTTGATGGGCGGCGGTGGTGTCTTGATCGAGTTGACCATCGCACGTCGAAACATTCGGGCAGGAGAAGTTGGCTTCAATGCAATCTGCCCCGCTCTCTGCCGCCCACCGGGCGCATTGGGCGTAATCGGCTGCCAGGTCGTCGAGGGTCCAGCCGTCCTGTATCGATCCAACCACGGAGACCGAAAGCAGCTTGCCTGGCGGCAATGCCTTGCGGGTGGCTTCGATATCGGCCCGCCATACGTCGGGC
Source organism: Pirellulales bacterium (assembly GCA_041748435.1). Lineage (GTDB taxonomy): Bacteria > Planctomycetota > Planctomycetia > Pirellulales > JBGTDH01 > JBGTDH01. The sequence goes on along the minus strand of JBGTDH010001090.1, from coordinate 1,571 downwards.
GTGCGACTGGGCATGCCGAAGGAGACGGCCCAACTCCCTTGCATGCGGTCAATGGCCGAAATGGCATCTTCGCTGCCCAGGAGTTGCTCTCCGCTTACCGGTTGCAGGTTCGGCAGATCGTAGCACGCGCGGGCCCGGCTGCGCACGGTCTTGTAGGTGAGCACATCGAAGCCGCGGCTGGCGTAGTGCAAAATCCAGCGGCCGTTGAGCAGTGGACCCGCAGCGATGCCCAGCGGGGAATCGACCGGGAGACCGCAGAACGTCCAGCGCCCCGGAACTGCCGGCGCTGCGAATTCCACCGGCGGAGGCGCGTGCTCGTAGTTCCACTCGTAGCTGCGAGCCGGGTTGTAGCGCGGGGCGGCGGGCGCAGGATCGATCGTCATCCGGTTGATTGTATCACGCTTGGGAAATAGCTCTTCCGGAGAATCTGAATTTCGCGGAGGCGGATCGATCTCGCCATTCGTTGGCCCTCACTCGACCTCTCGCACAAGGGAGAGGGGCTGGGAAACGCTGGGAAACCGGTCGCTACTCGCCCGCCAGGCGTACGGCAATGTGCGCCTCGCGGTTGTCGCGAATAACGCTCAGGATGCACTCTTCGCCCGGACGCTTGGCTTCGATGCACGAAAGAAACTCGTCGGCGGTGACGATCTTCTGACCATCGACGCCCACAATCAGGTCGGCCGAGTTCCTGTCGATTTGCTCCGTATCGTACACGAAGGGGCCGCGGCGCTTCTGCTGCCGGACGACTTTGAATCCCCGCACGCCGGCACGCTCGGCCGGCCCGTTGGGGGTGAGCGTGGCCACCAGCAAGCCGTTCTCCGTCTGGTACACGCGTGCAATGCCATGCTCCGGCCGCGTGACCTTGCCCTTTTCGATCAGTTGCGGAACCACGCGGGCAATGATGCTGGCGGGAATGGCAAAGCCCACGCCCGTGTTCTGTCCCGTCTTACTGGCGATGGCCGTGTTCATGCCGATGACGCGGGCGCGAGAATCGATCAGCGGGCCGCCCGAGTTGCCCGGATTAATCGCAGCATCGATCTGGATTACCGACTTGATGGTGCGAGAATTTCGCGTGGGCAGTTCGCGGTTCAGGCTGGAGATGATTCCGGTGGTGAGGGTGCGCTCCAGTCCGAACGGATTGCCGATGGCAAACACCCGCTGACCGACCTTCAGCCGCGACGTGTCTCCCAGCGTGACCGGGTACAAAGACTCCGCCGGGGCATCAACCTTGATGACCGCGATGTCGGTCACCGGATCGCGCCCCACGAGTTGGGCGTCGTAGTTCTTGCTGTCGAACAGCGTGACCTGGATCTCGCGGGCATCTTCCACCACGTGAAAGTTGGTGAGAATATGGCCGCGTTTGTCCAATACGCTCCCGGAGCCCGCGCCCTCGGAAGGGATTTCAATTACGAACAGGGCGGTGCCCGCGGTGCCCTTGGTGTTGATGTTCACCACGCTGCGGTTGCAGTTCTCGTAGACCGCGATATTAACGCGTTCCTCGGGCGTGTACTGCTCGTTCAGGTATTCTGACTGCGGCGGGCGGCCGAATTCGGGCCGCGGCGTTAGACCGG
>JBGTDH010001089.1:0-4153 GCA_041748435.1 Pirellulales bacterium | reverse complement strand
CGGCCCATCGTGTCATCACCGCCTCCTTGCCGAACGTCCACTTCCATCGCCCAACGCCTCGCACAGTCTAGCGCCCTCCCCCAAATTAACAATGGGTGCGCTAGACTAAATCAACACGCCGTTGCGCGTCGGGCTACGCTGGACGAAGCCGATTCGAGGAAGCATGAATACTCCGGGGCAGCGGACCAAGATAGTGGCTGGCGAACAATCGGATCGCGCCGCGTTCTGATTGCTTGCCGCTCAGGTGGGCCGCTTGGTCGCGATCAACTGATCGAGTTCCTGCTTAAGCCGCGGCAGAATGACATCGTAGGGGAACGCGCCGAGTTCCTGGGTGCCGCGCTTGAGGTTCACGAAGTTGGGCGCGCACCATAGCCCGAGATCGGCATCATCGGTTTCCCCCGGGCCATTCACGCGGCAGCCCATGATGGCAATCGTGATGTCGTAATCCTGGGCGTAGGCCGTCATCTCTTTTACGGCGGCGGCCAGATCGATGAAGGCTTCGTTCTCCACGCGGGAGCAACTGGGGCAACTGATAATGTTCAGCGTCTTCAAGCCGTAATCGACCACGCTCCGCACGCGGCCCGCGGCGATATCGGCCAGAATCTGCCGCCCGGCCTGGATCTCTTCTCCCTTGCGTGCGTTGGGCACCGTGAGCGAGACGCGAATTGTATCGCCGATGCCGCGGCTGATGAGCTGCTCAAACGCGATGCGGGTCTTGATCACGCCGTCCGGCGGCATGCCGGCCTCGGTCACTCCCAAGTGCAGCGGCACCTCGGGCCGGCGCTCGGCAAACCGCTGGTTGACCTCGATCACTTTGCGCGGATCGGAATCTTTCAGCGAGACGCAATACCGCGTGAAGCCCAACGAGTCCAACAGATCGCAATGTTCCCACGCACTGGCCAGCATGGGGGCGAGGTCGTCGTCGGCGCCGTATTGCTCGGCTTTGGCGGGATCGACGCTGCCGCAATTCACGCCCACGCGCAGGGCACAATCGTGCTCGCCGGCGACCTGCGCCAGATACCGCACTTTGTCCTGCCACGGCTTCTCGCGTTCGTGATGATAAAGATGCCCCGGGTTGTAGCGGATCTTATCGACATGCGGCGCGACGGCCTGGGCCAGCCGGTAATTCTCCTGGAGATCAACCGACAGATTGGCCGTGGTCTGCTTGCGAATCTCGGCCAGGGCCTCGGCGTCTTTCTGGCTATCGACGGCAATCCGCACGACATGGGCCCCGGATCGCACCAGGTCTTGCACCTGGGCCACCGTGGCGGCGATGTCCCGCGTATGCGTCGCGCACATGCTCTGAATGGCAATCGGCTGGCCGCCGCCAATCTCGACCGTGCCGATCTTTACGCTCCGCGTCGGATTTCGCTGTAGTGGGATCATTCGTGGCACTCACGGCCAAACTGATTCGATGCCCCATCCTACCGCGCGAGGCCACCATCGCCTATTCCCGCGATCCGTGCCAATGCAGGAAAGACGGGGCTTCCGTCAGGCCGACGATTTGTTCGGCGTTTTCGGGCGCGCTTCGGCATGGTAGACTTACCGTGTCACTGCACCCGTTCGCAGCTTTTCGATGCCGACACTCGACGACCAACTCCAATCCATGCGCGAGCTGCCCGAGAATTGGGACGGCTATGGCGCCGCCGCGCCTCTAGCAGGAGTCGTGGATTTTGCCCAGGCGTTCGTGGCCTTCCTGGAGGCGGCACTTAAAACATCCCGATCGGAGGTGCCTGCAGTGCATGTCAGTCCCACGCGTGTCGGCGGAATACTGATCGAATGGGACGACGTCCAGGTGGGACATGAGGTGGACGTGCGTCCCGATTTATCGCTGAGCTTTCTGCATCTGCACCGTTCCACTGGTCAGATCATCACGCGCAGCTTCGCCCCCGATGCGTCGATGGCAGTCGATCCAGGACTGCTCCAGGAACTTCGTCAACTGTTAGCAGCTTAGCGGAACCATGCTCGGCGTGGATCAGGAAATCGCGGACGACGAAATACTGCTGCGCCACATTCCCGGGGGCACACTCTGGCAAGCGCCCGGTCCTCGGATCACGAGCGCCAACTTTCAGCTCCGACTCGACCGCCACGAGACGGGCATTTCCGTCACCCGCCAGTCCATCACAACTCCGGCGCGATTGCTCGAGCTTGTGGGCGGCAACATCGAAAGGGGGTCCCGTGTGGCCTTCGCATGCGTTCGCGATGTTCGACAACTCAGATTGAAAGTCATGCCCAAGCCCCTGCCTGACGATCCGGGACACGCGGAAATTCAGTCAGACCACGCAACTCTCGACGATCACGCGTGTCGCAAACGGTTGGCCAGCCTCTTTAGCTTCGTGGCCGCGAAGACATGACGAACTGTACTGGTTGCTCTGTGCGGCGATTATACTTAATCCGGGCATCGATTGCGGCTTTTCGAGATCGTTGCAGTTTCGTTGCACCAGCAAGCATATAGCAGGCGGCACTTATGCAAATTCCGCTCCAAGCTTTTGGACGCACCTCGACTTCATTGCGGAAGGCTGTGATTGATGATCTGCTCCTTGTCGGATTCGCTGGAGTTCCATCATGACACCTGTCGGGCGCTCATCGCAATTCTGGTGAGGGACATGGCTTGCGCTACACTCCGTTGGGGCGAGTTCCTCCCGGTTATGCTGACCCACACATCGTCTTGGAAGGCGCTCAGCACGTCGCGTAATAAACTGTCGTCGAACAGGAAACGTTGTCGAGGCGGCATGGCGTCGATCTCGCGCAACTCAAAGCTGCGCTGATCCTTGTCGAGCTCGCGGATTCGCCCTTCGAGAGGAATTTCCACGGGCTCATGCTCCAGCACGGGCCACAGCAGCGTGTCGCCAAAGGGCAGCGCCGTCCCGGGAATCGAGTCGAAGTCGATGCGCTGGCAGACAGGGCGACTGCCATCGTCGCGAAGATCGCAGATCCAGCAGCGAGGCTGATTCAGTGCGTCCCTCACGCTCAAACGTCCGGAGCGAAGTCCCTGCAAAATCGCGGCCGTTGTTGGGACAACGAGGTATCGGCAGGCGTGCTCATCCTCGTCCGACCAACAAGCCAAATGCAACTCCCCCTCTTGGTCCTGGAGAGTGAAAATTCGAGGACCATCGAACTCGTACAGAACGTCAGCTGGTTCAAAATCGTCGAAGACCGGCGTCTGGCCTCCCCTGGCGACAATGCTCCACATCGTTCAATTCTCCTCCTGCACCACTACAAACAACCTGGCGCGGTCGACACCCTCGCAGGGCCACCACGTTGTGTGACTTGGTTGTCCCGTGGGCTTGGTCGAGCCGTGCGATGCATGCAGCGTTCCTATTGCAACGTACGGACCGAGATTCGGGAACAATCGCCGTTGATGCGCTGCATCCGCCAGCGTTCGAAAGACTGACAACCCGCAGCGAAGGCACGCCGGTCGGTTTCTCAATCTTTGAGTCTCAAACAGTGTTGCAAAGTCAACGGTCGATGGTGGGTCCTGCTTACCAGCCGGTACACCTCCCCTTCAGCCGCGAGCGCATCATCAGGCGGACAATCGGGCGGCCATGTTGCGGGGAAAACCATCAGCAGTTAATCGCATCGACATTGCGGGAAGACACTCCCATTATAACCGCCCGCGGCACTTGGCGGCAGATGACTTGGAAGTGTCGCGGTTGCCGGGCATAGCAGCCGCGCGGGAATCGAATTGCGGTTGCGGAGTGTGCCCGCTACGCTGATAGGCGATTAAGGCGCTGTGGGAGGATCAGGGAATGCTGACGATTGCTGGACCGCGCTCGCACTATTGCGATGGTTTGTCACGACGCAGTTGGCTGCGCATCGGCGGGCTGGCGTTGGGCGGCTTGGCGTTGCCGGACGTCCTGCGATGCCAGGCGGCCAGCGGTGTTGCCAAGCCGGCCAAGGGCATCATCATGGTGCTGTTGCCCGGCGGACCCTCGCATCTGGATACCTTCGATCCGAAGCCCGATGCTCCCGCCGAAATTCGTGGCGAGTTTCTGCCCATCGCCACCAACGTGCCAGGCGTGAACATCTGCGAGCTGCTTCCGCGGCTGGCGGGCATGGCCGATAAGTACACGCTGTTGCGCTCCCTGCATGGCTTTCGGGATGATCACAACACGCACTGGTGCTCCACCGGTTGGGAATCGCACCCGGCGAT
>JBGTDH010001088.1:0-2511 GCA_041748435.1 Pirellulales bacterium | reverse complement strand
GGCGCCATCGGTTCCTCGCGCGTGGCGCGCGCCGCGCCGGACGGCCACACGCTGCTTCTGGGAATCTGGAACACGCATGTCGCCATTGCCAAGCTCTTCAAGCTGGATTACGACGTGGTGGAGGACTTCGCGCCGATCGCCTTCATGACGGACGCGCCGTTGCTGCTTACGGTCCACCAGAAAGTGCCGGTGAACACCTACAAGGAGCTCGTGGGTTGGCTGAAAACCACCACGGAAAAGGTCTCCTCGGGCAGCGCCGGCGTCGGCAGCCCGCCCCACCTGCTCGATGAGCTGGTGCGAAAACAGACGAACACGCGTTTCGAGACGGTCCACTATCGCGGAGCCGGTCCGATCATGACGTCCCTCATGGGCGGGGAGATTCACATGGCATTCCTCAATCCCGCCACTGCCGCGCCGCACGTGCGCTCAGGCGTGATCAAGGCCCTCGGCGTGACCAGCGCCCAGCGTCTGAAGATCCTGCCCGGCGTGCCGACGATGGCGGAGGCAGGATACCAGGGCGGGATGGAGTTCTCACTCTGGTCGGCGCTGTACGCCCCGAAGGGGACGCCAAAGGAGATCATCAACGCCGTGAACCGGGCGGTGGTGGCGTCGCTCGCCGATCCGAAAGTGCGCGAACGGCTCGACAGCCAGGCGATTGAGATCGCCGCGCGCGAGAAGCAGACTCCCGAAGCGCTGGCCGCGATTCAGCGCGCCGAAATCAAGAAATGGTGGCCGATCATCGAAGCCGCCGGAATCAAGCCGCAGTAATCGCACACGATCAAAGCTTGGACACGCGGGTTTCCTTGCTGGTGATGAATTCCAGAAGCGCCGGCCGACCTTGCTTTGTCGCCTCGATGCCGCGCTGGATCGCCGCCTTGATCTCGCCCGGCTGCGTCACACGCTCGCCATAGGCGCCGAAGGCCTTCGCCATGTCGGCGTAGTTGCCGGAGATATCCGTCGATCGGTACTTCTCCGTGGACACCGGCATCACCTTGAGCTCGATCGCCATCGAATAGTTGTTGAGCAGGATCGAGAGAATCGGAATGCGCTCGCGCACCGCCGTCTCAAAGTCCATGCCTGTGAAGCCGATCGCCGCGTCGCCCCACAGGTTGATGCACAGCTTGTCCGGCCTGGCGAGCTTCGCGCCCATTGCCAGGCCGAGGCCGTAACCCAACTGCGTCGTCTTGCCCCACCCGATATAGGACAGCGGCGTGGTGGAAACCCAGAACGGCGAAATCTGATCGCGCGGGCTTCCCGCATCATGGGTGATGATGCAGTTGTCGCGATCGACCGCGTGCATCAATTCCCATATCACGCGATAGGGATTGAGCGGCGAGTCGTTGCTTGTCAGCAGCGGCTTCCACTGCGCCGTGAACTGTTCGCGCAACTTCGCGATCTCGCCAGCTACTGCGGCCGGATCGCGCGGGGATTTGATGTTCTGTCCGAGTTCACCGATCAACGCTTGCAGCGTGAGCTGCGCATCCCCAAGAAGCGCGACCTCCGCGCGCACATCCTTGTTGAGATGGTCGGGATCCAGCGTGGCGTGCACGATTTTCTTGCCGTCGGGGAACTTGATGCCGAAGTTCGTCTCGGTGAACGAGCAGCCGATGCCCACGATGAGATCGGCATTCTGCACGAAATGGTGCACCTGCAGCGGCACCGAGTTGCCGCCTGAGCCCAGCGAAAGCGGATGGTTCTCCGGGAAGCTCGACTTCCCGCCGAGGCTCGTGGTTACGGGCGCGCCCAGGAGCTCTGCGAACTGCTTCAGCTGCGGCCACGCTTCCGCCCAGTGCACGCCCGTGCCCGCATAGATGAGTGGACGCTTTGCCGCGAGTATCGCCGCGGCGGCCTTGCGCACATCCGCGGGATCCGGCGCGGTGCGTGCTTTCACCACCGGCGTGTAGTTGAAGTCGCCGATCTCCTCTTGCCAGATATCGGTGGGTATCTCGATCAAGCACGGGCCGCCGCGGCCGTTGCGCAGCTTCGAGAATGCACGCCGCAGTGCGTTTGGTATCTCCTTCGGCAGCATCAGGTACTCGGAGGACTTCGTTATGTCGCGCATCTTCAGGGCGGAGGAGAAATTGGGGTCCACGCCCGCGATGCGCCGCGGGTAGCCTTGGGGCACTACCAGCACCGGGATGCTCTCGCCGTAGCACTGCGCCACGCCGCCATAGGCGTTCTCGGCCCCCGGGCCGTGCTGCATGCAGAACGCGCCGAGGGTCCTGCCGGACGTGACGCGGGAGATCGCGTCCGCCATGTGGAGGCCGATGCGCTCCTGGCGCACGATGATCGGGCGGATGTCTTCCGTGGCGGCGAACTCGATCAGGTGATTCACCGGGTAGCCGCAGAGGATCTGCATACCCTCAGCCTTCATTGCACGCGCAATCGCTTCACCGACTTTCATGGGAACCTCGATTGAATAAAGATTCGGAACTGCCGCAGGATGGCGGCGGAGGCTATGGCTGAATGGGGACGCATCGATGCCCTGGTCAATTCGGTGGACTCCGTCCG
>JBGTDH010001087.1:0-7894 GCA_041748435.1 Pirellulales bacterium | reverse complement strand
TGGCACGCCTACGAACGTGCCATCGCGCGGCATCAGATCAAGGCAATGGATTGCCGGACGCCCGCCCGCGGGCGCTGTTTGGATCGCCTCTGCGATCGCAAGCTGTGCCATCCCTCTGCTTGCCGTGCTCGCCCCTCGAATCTTTCCCGTTCACACGACCCTGGACGCCATCGCGTGCGTTCTGCGCCCCGGCGATCTGCTGCTCTTCCGGGGCACGGGTTGGCTCGCTCGATTGATCGGGGCCTATGGGCGATCGACCTACTCGCACGCCGCCATGGTCGGCAACTGCAACGGCCGTTGGATGTGCCTGGAGATTCGCGAGCTACGCGGTGGGCGCGCCGTGACGTTGGAGAGTCAGGTGCAGCGCTTTCCGGGACAGATCGACGTCTTCACCGTTTCGCCGGCCTATCAGGATGAATACAACGCCACGGCCGCGGCGGAGGAAATGCTCACCAAGTGCGGCCGTCAATACAGCTACCGTGGCATCTATCTGGCCGCGCTCCGCCACCTGCCTTTCGTGCGGATGCTCTGCCGCCCCGACATGGACGATGGGGCCGAGGCCACCGAGGTGCCGGAGTTTTGCTCGCAGGCGGTCGCCAGTGCGGCGCGGATCGGCGGGAAGGTCGATCCCGTGCCCAATGCTGCCGATCGTATCACCGAACCCGCCGACTTGGCCCGCTCAAAACTGTGGGAACATCGTTGGACGCTTGCCGCTGTGCACGCGGAACGCAAACAGCTCTATCGCAAATATGAACGGCCCGGCCCATGAGGGGCCGCCGGACTGAAAATCCGGACGCCAGGGATGGCGGGCCGTTCACCTTTATGCACGCTTGCCGCTTCTTACTCCTCATCGGTTTACTGTGCTGCGGCGGATGCTGTAGTGGGCCGGCCCGCGCACAGCAACCCAAAAACACTTGGGCGCCGCCGCGGCCCATCCAGCCGCCGGCCGTCCGCCAGCCCGACCGCAAGGAGCTGGAGCAGGTGAAGGCCGCGGCGGTTGCAATGGCCGCGGAGCTGCACAAGTTTCAGGCCGAGAACACCCGGTTGGCGGGCGAGCGCGAGAGAGCCAAGGCGTGGAACGCGGAGCTGCTCAATGAACTTGCCCGCAAGCGCGAGGAGGCCAAGCCCCCGGCCGTCGCCCCAACCAGGCCGCCGCAGTCGGCAAGCACAATCGTTGAGACGCTGGCAGCTCACCTGAACAATTGGTGGCCCGCCTGGCTATTGGGTGCAATCGGAGTTTCGTCCCCATTCGCCTTTGCCGCCGTGGCGGTCGGCCGCTATTTCCTGCGCCGCAAGCTGCTCGCGCCGCGTAAACCGCCGGCCACGCCTGAAAGCCGAAGCGAGGTGTCGCCGCCGGCGGACACGTTTCGCATGGATTACGAAGAGCAAGCGCCAGTCGACCGAGATCTTCGCGAGGGTCGAGAACTTCTACGACTTCACGCGCTCGAAGGACGTGATCCGCTACAAGACGCGATTGCAGGACGCCTTATGCGGTCGCGGCTCGACGCGTTCGCCGAGAGCAAGAGTGATCCGGCGAAAGCGACTTGGGCTGATGAGCTGAGGCGGGAGATCGATCAGCGTTTTAACGAGGTGGCCCCAACCAAATTCACCGTTAAGCAGGAGTGAGCCATGCCGATCGGAGCGCCGGGCATCGAACAATTCCGCGATGCCATTTTGGAGCTACGGAACACCCACGTGGTCGCCGCCATCAGTCCGTTGATTGACCTGCGCCAGGAAATCACCGGCAACGATGAATTCAAGCAGCGCGGCGGCATCGACACGGTTACGCAACAACACTTGCTCACGCATTTGCAGAATGCCGACAAGTGGCGCCGCTGCATCACCTACGCGCCCAATCGGGACGGATTGGAAAAACGGATCGCCGCAGCGATCGATACCGCGCTGGTGATTTCCGGAACGGACCTGGCCGGCCAGCCGTCCGACAAGCCCCTCAATCCGGATCAAAAGCCCTTCGGCGGCGATGAGGTGCAGGGCGCCCCCGGCCTGATGCGCCAGCTTCCTTGGGCACTCGACGGAACAGACGAAAATCTGCCGCTGAACAGCAAGCTCAACTTCCGATCGGGCAACGGATTCCTGCTGTTGCAGGCCGTCGACGCCGCAATCGTCGGCTGGACCAGGTTGGAAAGCCGCTTTCACACCCGTTTCATCACGATCGGGGATTCCATGCGCATGTACGCACACTACGTGCAGATTCTGGAGTTCCTGTTGATCTTCGGCGGAGATCGCAACCGCGTCGATTTCGCCGCGGGCGTGCGTCCCACCGAGGAGCCGCGCGGCGCCGTCAACTCGCCCAATATGGTGTCCGAGAAGGCCGGCGCCAGCGGCATCGCCCCGACTAAGTAGCTTTTACCGAATTACGGGAAACCGATGCATCACATCATCCGCACGTTGGCTGTGGCTCTGACCGCCAGCGCCGTTGTCTACGCCATTCAAACGCCGAAGCTGGAGCGGACGGAGCGAGCCAATGAGACGCTCCGGGCCGGAATCCAGACGCTGGCGCGCGAGCGAGCTACTGGAAAGCTCGTTACCGAGCAGGAGGCCAAGCTGCTGGCCGCCAGCATCGTGGAGCACTTGGAGGCCCTCGACCCCGCGCCCGACTCGCCGCGCGATCAACGCTCGAAACTTGTGTTCGAGATCATTTGGTTTTCGCATTAACCATGATTCACAGCCTGCATATCGGCATCAACAACTACCGAGGGACCAATCGGGACCTCCGGGGCTGCGTGAACGATGCGCAGGACCTGTACGCGTTATTCGCCGGCCGTGCGGCCACGCAAAAGCTCTTGCTGGACGCCAGGGCTTCCCGCGCCGCCGTGCTGCGGTCGCTCAAAGAGCTGCTGGCCAGGCTGCAAGCCAAAGACCTGGGCATCATCACGTTCAGCGGCCACGGCAGTTACGTGGCCGACGCGAGCGGGGACGAAGACGACGGGCGCGACGAGGCCTTGGTCTGTGCCGATCTGCGGCTGATTTATGACGACGAATTCTCTGGGCTGCTCAGCGCCCGCGATCCCGCTTCGAGGCTGTTCGTCGTTACCGATTCTTGCCATAGCGGCACGGCCCACCGCGCCCTGCAGGATGGCCGGACGCACAATATCCGCTTCCTGCCCGCCGCCACCATAACGCGGGTTATAGGCCAACCCAAGCGCCCGGGCAGGGAGCGTCTGACCGTGGGCGCGCTGCCAGGCGTGATCCACTTCTCCGGCTGCCGCGACTCTGAATTCAGCTACGGCGCGGAGTTTGCCGGCCGGCCGCAAGGCGCGCTCACGCACTACCTGGCGCTGGCCTACCGCCTCCTTGCCGTGCGCACCTTTGGGGATTGGTTTGAGCAATTGAGCCAATGCCTGCCTTCGAGCGAGTATCCGCAGACGCCGTGCTGCAACGCCACGAAGGCCGCGTTGCGCTGGCCCGTGCCCAAGGGGAAGGTGCGAGCATGATTCAGGACATTCTCGGCGCCCTACTGTTGGCGGTCGCAATTTACAGTGCCAAGTCAATCTCGGGGCTGAGGCGTGACATGCGGACGGAGCGCCGTCGGGTCCGCCGTTGGTTCCTCCGCCACGCCACGCAAATCAAGCAGCAGGACGCGCGACTCACCCACGTTGAACAACTCATGCCAAACATGCCAAGGAGGGCACATGGCCACGAAGCAGCCAGCAGTTGAGATTCCCACGCTCAGTCCGGACGTGGCGGAAGCTTTCGATCGGTATCAACAGGCCGCCGAGAAGAAGCGCAACGCAGAGGCCATCGGACGAAAGCAGAAGGGCATTAAGGACGAAGCATGCGACGTGGTGGTCAAAGCGATGGGCAGCAGTCCGCTAGCCAGGCTGCCCGATGGCCGGCTCATCAATCGCGCGCTGAAAGGGCAGGACCGCAAAGCGCAGAAGGCCACCACGGTGGAATGGTGGGAACTCACCGAGGTGCAGTAGATGCCCAAGCGGGCACCCATCCATCAGCCGATACCACAACGCGCGGAGCAAGCACGAGGGACGGCGGCGCAGCGTGGATACGGTTACGCCTGGCAGCAGGCCAGCGAGTCGTTCCTGATCGCCAACCCGCTGTGTCGCCAGTGTGAGCTTGAGGGGCGCACAACCGCGTCCGAAGTAACTGACCACATCGTGCCCCACCGGGGCAACACACGCTTGTTCTGGGACCCGAGCAACTGGCAGCCACTGTGCCGCACGTGCCACGGGAAGAAGACCGCCGCAGGATTGTAAAACGCTATGCAGTTCAAGCCCGTCACGCTCGCGGCCCGTCCGCTTCTGTTGCTGGTGCATCCGCGCATCGCTCGACAACTCACCCTGTTGTTGTGGAACGGAATCGACGCGGGCAAAACGCACGGGACTGCCGCGTTGGCAGTGCACCACAACGATACAGCACCGGGGGGGTCGAGTTTTGCCGACCCGGCGCCGGCCTAGACCGCCCTCGGGCGCGCGTATTTCCCCGCGAATTTTGAGGTGGGGGGGTCAAAACTGTCCAAGAGGTTGAAGAATGGCTTGGGACGACGGAATCAAATCTTTCGACTTGGAAACCGTGCCCAACTTCTACGAAGGCGCGGCGGCGGACGCGCGCTCCGCCAAAGCCGGATTGGATGCGGACCTGAAGATCGCGCGAGTGAGCGAGCGCCGCCAACTCCTCCACATGCTGGACGTTGCGAACGCCGCCAAGCATCTGGAGCGCATCCCCGACCAGGCCGAGACGTTTCATTGCATCATGCGCGGCAACTACTACAACGGTTGGGACCTTGTGCCCGCGCTGCTTAAACTCGCGGCGCCGCGCACGATCGCCACCCTCCACGTCGCCACCCTGGGGTTCAATCAGCAAAACGCCTTCGAGCTGCTGCGGTTGTTCGATGAAGGTCAGATCGGGCGCGTGGAGTTTATTTGCTCCGTTTACTTTCGCGACATGACCTCCGACGTGTGGAGCTACCTTCACGCGGAGTTATCGCGCCGCAAGCAACACGCCGTCGCCATTCGCAGCCATGCGAAGATCCTCTTGCTTGAGTTATCGGACGGCACGGCGCTGGTCGTTGAATCGAGCGCCAACCTGCGAAGTTGCCACAACATCGAGCAATTCACACTGACCCACGATCGCGACGTTCTGGAGTTCCACCGCCAGTGGATGGACCAGCTCATCAGGGAGGCCATTAATGCCAAGGGGAAGGAAGCCGAAACCGAGAAGCCAAAGGGTCCTCCAAGGAAACCCCGGAAAACGGCCGTTGCCGCCGGCGGCGCTCGAAACAAGCGGGGAGCTGCCGGAGTGCCCGGAACACCTGGGGGCAATCGCCAAGGCCGAGTGGGCGCGCGTGCTACCGCTGCTAAGCCCGCTAAGGCTCGCGCCGCCCGAAGCAAGGGCGACGTTGGCAGGGTACGCCGCCGCCTGGCAGCGCTGGGTTGAGGCCGAGCAGCAGCTCATGCTGTTGGGCCCGGTGGTGAAGTCGCCCAGCGGATACCCGATGCAAAACCCCTACTTGTCGATAGCCAACACAGCCCTCAAGCAAATCAGAGACTTCAGCACCGAGCTAGGCATGACGCCCAGCAGCCGCTCGCGCATCAAGGTGCAGGACGCCACACCCTCCGATCCCGCAGACGAGTTTTTCAATGGCGAAGGCACGGAAGCCAGCCCGAAGAAAAAGTAATCTCCCGCCGGCGGAGCAGTTCGCGCACGACGTGGCAGCCGGCATGCCCCACCACAATGAGCTCGTGCGCTTGTGCGTCGAACGCCACCTCCGCGACCTGAAGGCGCCGCCCAACGGTTGTTACTTTGACCGGCCCGCGGCCGAGCGCGTGCTGCGGTTCTTTGGTCTGCTGCGCCATTCCAAGGGGGAGTGGCGGGGCAAACCGTTCCTCCTGGCGCCGTGGCAACAGTTCCTGCTCTGGGTGCTCTTCGGCTGGAAACGAGCCGACGGCAAACGCCGATTCCGCAGCGCTTACACCGAGATCGCCCGCAAGAACGGGAAGAGCACGTTGGCCGCGGGCATCGCCCTATACCTTTTCTGCGCCGATGGTGAGGGAGGCGCCGAGGTGTACGCGTCTGCGACCAAGCGTGAGCAGGCGCGCATCGTTTGGAGCGAAGGCAAACGGATGGTGCAGTCGTCGCCGGCACTGCGACGACGCATCGGTATCTTCAAGGACAACTTGCACGTTGAAGCAACCGCCAGCAAGTTCGAGCCACTCGGCAGCGCTGAGGACACGCTCGACGGTCTGAACATCAGCGGCGGGATCATCGATGAGCTGCACGCGCATAAGACGCGTGACACTTACGACGTGCTGGAGACCGCGACGGGCGCCCGTACGCAACCGCTGATCTTCTGCATCACCACCGCCGGGTTCAACCGCCAAAGCATCTGTTGGGAGCTGCGAGAGTACTCCTTGAAGGTGCTGAAGGGTGTTATCGAGGATGACACCTGGTTCGCTTGGATCGCCACCATTGACGAAGGGGACGATTGGCGCGATCCGAAGTGCTGGATCAAAGCCAACCCCAACTTGGGGATCAGCGTCAAACTCGACGACTTGCAGCGCAAATGTGACAAGGCCAAGGAAATTCCCGCGGCGCAGAACAACTTCCGACGATTGCACCTGAACGAATGGACGCAGCAAAACGAGCGGTGGATCCCAATCGACCTCTGGCGACTCTGTTGCGCCGTGGTGCAGCTCGATCTGCTTAAGGGCCGCGATTGCTTCGTAGGATTGGACCTGTCCAGCAAGATCGATCTGTCCGCGCTCATGGCGCTCTTCCCGCCGGCGGAACCCGAGGAGCTATGGAAGCTCCTGCCCTATTTCTTCGTGCCCGAGGACAACATCTTCGAACGCGAGCGCCGCGACCGCGTGCCCTATGGCGCGTGGATCAATGGAGGCCATTGCATTGCCACCAATGGCAACGTGATCGATTACGACGAGATCGCTGCGAAGGTCCGTTGGCTGGGCAATCAAGTGCGGCTTGTCGAGATCGCCTACGATCCGTGGAACGCGCAGCACCTCGCCAATCAGTTGACCAATGACGGCTTCCAGTTGGTGGAATTCAGGCAAGGATTCGTTAGCTACAACGAGCCGTGCAAAGAGCTGGAAGCCCTGATCAAGTCGCAGCGGATCGCCCACGGAGATCATCCCGTGCTGACGTGGTGTGCGGACAACGTCGCCGTCGACATCGACCCTGCCGGCAACTACAAGCCCAACAAGGCCAAGAGCACCGAGCGGATCGACGGTATCGTCGCGCTGCTGATGGCCCTGGGACGTGCGCTCAAAAAACCCGACCAATCCGGCCCCATTCTGGTGTACCGATGATGGCAGAACTGATTCGTGACTCGATCGCCATCGGGGGCGCATCGCTGGCGTTCCTGGGATTGTGGCTGATCTATCCGCCCATCGCCCTGTTGGCCGGTGGTGTTGCAATGGTCGCGACGGCTTGGTTCATGGCCACCACCGCGGTGCAAAAGGAGAAACGCGATGATTAAGACCCTTGCCCGCCGCCTACACGCGCGCAATGAAACATCCACCACCAGCAAGCCCTTGAGCTGGTTTATCGATTTCATCCGCGGGGGCCTGGAGACGGACTCGGGAGTCACGATCAACGGCCGCACCGCGTTGACGTTTGGCCCAGTGTGGCAAGCGGTCAACTGCATTGCCGGAGATATGGGCCAGTTGCCGCTGGTGACCTACCAGCGGACCGCGGACGGCCGCCGGCCGGCGCGAGACCATGCCGCCTACCGACTGCTGCGCCGCCGTCCCAACCGCATGATGAACGCCTGCACGTTCAAGGAGACATTGCAGCAATATGTTCTGATGTGGGGAAATGGCCGGGCCGGGATCGTACGCGACGGCACGGGGGCCGCCAAAGAGCTGATTCCCTTCCTGCCTGATCGATCCTATGAGGAGGTCAT
>JBGTDH010001086.1:0-3850 GCA_041748435.1 Pirellulales bacterium | reverse complement strand
GCGGCGGTTTCGCGAGTTGGGCGGCGAGTTGCGCCTCCGCAGCGGCGTGAGCCGCATTGCTGTCGAAGGAGGGCGTGCTGCGAAGGTCGTGCTGGACGATGGCGTCGAACTGCCAACTCGCAACGTGCTCTCGTCGGCCGGCTGGATCGAAACCCTGCGGATGTGCGACGACGTGAGCCGCGTGCAGCAGCCGGAGGTCGGGCAACTCTCGTTCGTGGAATCGGTGGCCATCCTCGATCGGCAGCCGCGGCAACTGGGCTACGATCAAACGATGGTGTTCTTCAACGATTCGCCCACATTGCACTGGCAGAAGCCGGACGATCTGGTGGATTCGCGGTGCGGCGTGGTCTGCTCTCCCAATAACTTCCTCTACGACGCCGGCGCCGATGCGCTGCCCGAGGGTGTGCTGCGCATCACGGCGCTGGCAAATCACGAACGCTGGCAGAGCCTGCCGGAGACTGAGTATCGGCTGCAGAAGCTGCGCTGGTACGATCGCGTGGCCGCCTCCGCCGTGCGGTTTATCCCCGAGTTCCGCCACGCGGTGATCGCCACCGATATGTACACGCCCACCACCATCCGCCGCTTTACCGGGCACCTCAACGGGGCCGTGTACGGAGCGCCGGACAAGCGTCTCGATGGCGCATCCCACCTGGAGAACCTGTTTATCTGCGGGACCGATCAAGGTTATGTCGGCATCATCGGCGCCCTGTTCAGCGGCATCGCCGTGGCCAACCGCCATTTGCTTAAGGCCTAGCGGAACTTCGCTTGGACGCTCTGGAAAATCTCGTACATCGCGTCCAGGTAAGCGCGGGCTTCCGCCAGGTCCATCACGAGCGGCGGACTGATGCGAATGACCTTGCCGGCCAGGGGGCCCAGCAAATGAATGGCGCGACCTTGCGCATCTCCCAAGTAACAGGCCTCGACACAAGCGTTGGCTACATCGACCGCGGTGCGTTCTCCACAAGCGGCGCATTCGATACCCCACACGACGCCCTCGCCGCGGATATTCGCCACCAGCTCCAACTCGGAAAGCCGCCCGAGTCCGGCCTCAAGCACTTCCGCCAGCGCGCGGGCTTGGGACAGCACATCGGCCTCTTCGAACTCGTCCAGCGTGGCCAGCACGGCGGCGCTGGCCAAAGGGTTGGCGCTCCAAGTGTCGCTGGCTTCGCCATAATGCATGGCAGCGAACAGATCGGCCCGTCCCGCGGCGGCACTCACGGCCACGCCATTGCCTAGCCCTTTGCCCAGCACCACGATGTCCGGTTCCACGCCGTAGTGGGTGAAGGCATAGAGTTGGCCTGTGCGGCCGAAGTTCGCCTGCACCTCGTCAAAGATGAACACGATGTCGTTCTCGCGGCAGAATTTTTCCAGGAGTTGCAGATACTCCGGCTGCGGATGATACGAGCCGCCGCCGCCCAAGTAGGGCTCCGTGATCAAGGCACAAATGCGCGTGCCCAATTCTCGCTTGAGCGCCTCCAATTCGTTGGCGTAGGGAGTCAGATCGAGCGGTTGCCGGCGGCGTTGCAGGTTGATGCATTCCTCCATCGGGAACTTGAGGAACCGCACGCGAGAATCGCGCTCCTTGTCTTTCTCCGATCCGGTCACCGCGCCGGCCAGCCCTTTCTTGCCGTGAAAGCCGTAGCGCGTGGAGAGGATGATGTCTTCTCCCGGCCGCCGATCAAGCGCCGCCCACAACGCTTTTTGGATCGCTTCGCTGCCGCTGGCGGCCCACAACACTTGCTCGCACCGGGCGCCCCCCGGCTGACCTTGCAGGCTGGCCACCAATCGCTCGGTCGCCTCCATTTCGATCTCGGTGATGGCGTTGTAAGCCGTCAGCGGCACGGAGTGCGTGTATTCATTCCCTTCCTCCAGCGAGTCCAGACCAAGGTAGCCCAGCACGCGTTGCCACCATCGCGTAGGATTGTGCCCCAGGTTGGCCACCAGCACGCCGGAAGTGAAATCAGCCAGCATCCGGCCTTCCGGCGTCCAGTGGTAACACCCCGCGCTCTTGGCCAGCACGGCCAAACTTGGCGTGTAGGTCCGCAGCGCGATCGGCTCCACCTCCATCAAGCGCCGACGGACTTCGTTGGAACGCTCTTCGCCCCGATGGGCGATCGCGGGGCTGCTGCTGACTTCGGCGGCTTGTGCCATGATGGACTTCAATCTCAAGGGTGATTCGTGTTAACGGACTTGTAGCGTGAACTCGGGCTGACCCATTGGATCGGCGGTTTGGAGCAGTTGGAACGACTTACCGAACACGAGCGATTTGACCCAGCCGGCTTGCTTACGCGTGGAGACGAAACCGCGAGCCGTGGAGCGCAGTATCTCCAGCGTCGGCCGCTCGGCCCGGGAGTCGACCAGCCAGTACTCGCGCACGCCGGCTCGCCAGTAGTTCTCTCGCAACACCACGGTGTCTTTCCTGACGGAATGTCGACTAATCACCTCGAGCGTCATGTCCGGCGAGCCGATCACCTCCAGCGAGTCCATTCCTTCCTCCAACAACACAAGCCCGGACTTGAATCGTTCGAAGCTCACGAACATGCCGTCTGGCTCGGTCGAGACGGCGGCCGAGAGGTTCACAAGCATCATGCCATCGACAAAGAACCGGCCGGACTTATCGTGCCCAACTAGCTTCGTCAGGACGGCCGAAATCTGAAGCTTGATCCAATTGTGAACAACTTTCTCCATGCTGACATCCACCCAGATCTCGTCGTTCAGGTAGGAAAACTTGCCATGCTCCGGGAACTCGTCGGAGCATGCCCAGCGGCGGAACGAGGCGTGATCCGACACCCAGCAGGGAATGCGGATCGATTCCTCCAACACGATGGGACTCATGGCCATGGGACTGCGGCGACTTGCCACGGTCTTTGGATTATCGAGTGTTTCTGTCGCCTGCCGATGCATGATAAACTGATTGGTTGATGCAAGAATTGATGCCGGACGTCCAAAGACTCCTCAAGCGGCGAGGAGTCGCCGCACTCCCTAAGTTTTTGCCACGCGTCCCGGATACAAAACTTCCGGCTGTTGCGAGCCGGGAGCGAACAGCACCAGGCCGCCGGCGGCATGGTCGGTGTAGACGACGCAATCGGGTTGGCCGTCGGCGTGGCGTTCCAGAATGGCCTCCATGGCTTGCACGGCTGCCACGGTCTGGCGATCAGCCGAGATGTCGTTGTAAGCGAGAGCCCGCATCTGGGCCAGTCGCTTGGTGCGGCCCATGTCGGGTCCGGCGAATTCGACATAGCCCGCCTCGCGGACGAAGCGCTCCAGCACCTCGATGCCGTAGCCGCGCTGCGACCGGTCTCCCCAAGGCTCCAGGAACGTGCCGTTGTAGTGGTTGTTCATGGTGATCTTCCGCTTCAGCGGCGTTTGTCCCTCGATCGTGCATTCCACGCCGCGCTTGCGGCTGTGCGCGTTCCAGATGCCGTTATCGAAACGAAACTGCACCTCCTGCTCCACGTAACCGGGGAAGTTGTCGGGCATGACCCATGAGGTGTGGATATCAAACGCTGCCTCGCGGGCATCGCCGTATTCATACACCAGCCGCAGTTGCGTGGAGTCCCACGTGTTGCCGGCCGCCGCGCCCACAATGCCGCGCTGGCCGGTGCAAGAGACGCTCTTCAGCCGGCCGCCGAAGGTGAAGTCGATCAGCTTGATGTAATGGACGGCCACGTAGGTGCCGGGGTTGCGGCCGCGGATCCACTCCGCGAACTGGCCCCCCGAAATGCTCTTGGGCTCCAGCAGCGAGCAGTAGCCGTTGTTCACATGCTGCAGATCGCCATCGGCCACCAGCGTGCGAAGCTTCTTGTGGTCCGGATCGAGCAGCTTGTGATAGACCACTTTGCAGAGCACG
>JBGTDH010001085.1:0-4116 GCA_041748435.1 Pirellulales bacterium | reverse complement strand
CCGGTGTGGCGAATGTTGCCGGCCGCCGCGCAAGCCGCGGCGCGCGAGTTGGCCGCCAGTCGTGTAAAGCCGGAGTTGGCGGAGGGCCGCCCGCTCTGGGAGATGGTGCGCGGCGCGCTCAACGGGATCATCAAGGGCCGCGAGGCGCTCTCGATCCTGGGCAAGTCCAAGAAAGCAGAGTTGCACACAACCTCGGGCGTCGCACCGGAAGCGATCGCGCACCTGCCGGAAAAGCTCGACGGATGGACCGATCAAGACATGCGGCTGTTTACGCGGTTGTGGTTGGAGGCGTGCCTGCCCTCGCTTCCCCTCCGGCGGTTGCAGGCGCTGCGGCAGCGCACGCTGGCTTACGTCGGACGCAGCGAGTTCTTCGGCGAAGGCTGCGTCCTTCCAGATCACTTGCGCCGCGGCACTTGCCTGGCGTACAGTCATCCCGATTCGGGGCAATCGGTCGGCGGCGGCCGCGGCGTCACTCCCTCGCGTTTGGAGTTGGTGCGAATCCGACGGCAAGACTTGCTGGACATCCTCACCCCGGAGCTCTTAGAGCAGATTCGCGACGTGGCACGCGAGCGATTGGACGAGGATGCTCCCCCGGCGGTCGACGGCGCCGGCGAGCAATTGCTCGATCCCCAGCATCCGCATTTCGAGCAGTTGGGGCTATTGCAAGGGCAGAAGCTGATGCTGGTCGATCTGGATCGCTGCACACGCTGCGGAGATTGCATGCGGGCCTGCATCAATACGCACAGCGATGGCGCCAGCCGGCTGTTCCTGGATGGCCCGCGATTCGGCAATTACCTCGTGCCTAGCACGTGCCGGCAGTGCCTGGATCCCGTCTGCATGATCGGCTGCCCGGTGCGTTCGATCGTGCGCGGCAACGACGGCCAGATCGAGATCAAGAGCTGGTGCATCGGCTGCCGGGCCTGCGCCGATCAGTGCCCCTACGGCGCCATCCAGATGCACCAGCTCACGGGCTTGCACCTTACTTCGCCTCCGCCCCCGGCCGCGCCGGCCTATGCCTTTGATGAATCGGCCAGCGAGGTGGAAGTGAAGGAAGTGACGCTGCGGGCCGTGGTGTGCGACCAATGTGCCGATTCACCTCTCGGCGAACCAGCCTGTGTCTACCATTGCCCTCACGACGCTGCCATCCGCCTGGAAGGCCGTTCGTTGATGGCGAAGTAGAACGGGTTCTGCGAAAACCGGGCTTTGGCACTCGACGCCGGTGGGCAGTTTAGCTAAACTGAGCGGCTCGCCATTGCAGCGATATCCTCCACGCACGGACCTACTCATGTACGCGATCATCGAGCACGACGGACGGCAGATCAAAGTCGAAGAGGGACAGAAGGTGCTGATCGATTATCACGATGTCTCGGCCGGCAGCGCCATGGAGTTCGATCGCGTGCTGGCCCTGCGGGACGATGCCGGCTTGAAGCTCGGCTGCCCGATTGTGGAGGGCGCCCGCGTCTCGGCCGAGGTCTTGGGTATCAAGCAAGGCCCCAAGCTCGTGGTGCAAAAGCTCCGCCGCCGCAAGACGTTCCGCAAGAAGACCGGCCACCGCCAGATGTACATTGAAGTGCAAATCAACAAGATCCTGGCGTAGATGGGGTATCCGCTGCGCGGAGGTTTAGGGCCGCAGATGATCGCCAACAATCCCGATGGCCTCGGTCGCATACAAGTAGCTTAAGCGAATCGCCGAGGCTTGGTGCAGTCCTGCGCCGACGAAATCGGCATCTGCGGGTTGCATCAACTCATCCCAGTTGGATTGCACCAGGTGCAACTGTGTGCTAACTCCACACAAGAGAATGTCCTGGTAGGGACCGGGCAGAAGCGCAAGAACCAAGGCGGGCCGAAGTTTCATCGGACCGCCTCCTGCTTGTGGCAAGTGTATCAGGACGATGTCGCCCGGCATCATGTGTCGCCGTCCCCCTTGATGTCGGCGACGGTGTATTCGGGCTCATCGGTCCCATAAGCCCGCGCCATCTGGTGAGCACCAAACGCCGCCACTCTTGCTGCTCCTGCCGAAACTGCAGATAGCGAGCGTACTCCAAGACCTGCTGCACGTGTTCTTCTGGCAGACTTTGCAGCAGATCGTCTAGCGTTTCGAGTGTGCTCATGAGTAATTCCCAGGACTAATGAATCGGTTTGCCGCATTGAACCATTCACCAAATAGCATACATTGTCGACGCAGGCGTCGCTCGTTGCCTATCTCGCTCGCGGCTCGATGCCCAGCAGGTGGCGAACAAAGAAATCCTGGCGGCGGCGAGTGCCGTAAGGGCTCTCCGCGGATCCGTGGCCCGCGCCGGGGATGATCAGCAGATCGAAGTCTTTGTTGGCCTTCACCAGCGCGTTGGCGACCTGCATTGTGGAGGCCGGATCGACGTTGCGGTCCAACTCCCCCACTACGAGCATCAGCTTCCCTTCCAGGCGATGGGCCTGGGTCACGTTCGATTGCTCCGCGTAATGCGGGCCAATCGGAAAACCCATCCACAGCTCGTTCCACCAGATCTTGTCCATGCGATTGTCGTGACACCCGCAATCGGACACGGCCACTTTGTAGAAATCGCCGTGTGCCAGAATGGCCCGCGTGGAGTTTTGCCCACCCGCCGAACCGCCATAGATGCCGACGCGTGTGATGTCTAGCTGCGGATACTTCTCGGCGGCCGCCTTGATCCACCCCATGCGATCGAGCAGCCCGGCGTCTCCCAGGTTTTTCCAGCACACATCGTGAAACGCTTTGGACCGGTGCGAGGTGCCCAGGCCATCAATCTTCACCACCACAAAGCCCAACTCGGCCAGGCTCTGCATCTTGGAACTGGCGCGAAAGCTCTTGGGCACAAAGGCACTCTGCGGCCCGGCGTAGATCTCCTCGATCACTGGGTATTTCTGCTGCGGATCGAAGTTCCACGGGCGATAGATCACGCCATAGATATCGGTCTGGCCGTCGCGGGCCTTGGCCACGAACGGCTCGGGCGCTTGCCAGCCGATCTGCGTCAAGGCGCTGGCGTCGGCTCGTTCCAATTCGCACACCAGCGAGCCGTCCTTTACGCGGCGGAGTTCGGTTGCCGGCGGAAGATCGACACGCGACCAGCTATCGATCAGGTAGTCTTGATCGGGAGAATAATTGATCGAGTGCGTGCCGTTGCCGCGCGTGAGATGTACGAGGCCTGTGCCATCAAAATCGATGCGGCAGTAGTGAATGTAGTAAGGGTCTTGATCCGGGAAGATTCCGCCGGCGCGAAAATAGATCTGCCGGCGCTGTTCGTCGATGCGGTCCACGCCCCGCACGACCCATGAACCCGTGGTGATCGGATTCTTCACCTGACCTGTTTGCGCGTCGTACAGATAGAGATGATTCCAGCCGTCGCGCTCGCTCATCCACACGATTTCCTGCGAGGCGTCCAGGTAATTGACGTACAGTTTTCCCGCGTAGTCGATAAAGGTGCGGCTCTGCTCGTCGACAATCGCTGTAACTGCACCCGTGGCCGCATCGACCGCCACGATCCGCAGCACCTGATGGCCGCGCTGATTGTAAAGGAACGTGAAGCGGCGGGAGTCCGCCGCCCAGCGCACGTCGCGAATGTCCCACGGTTGCGGAAAAAGCTCGTTGTCGAGGGCGATCTGCTCTTTGCGCTCCACGTCGAATAGCCGCGGCCGCGAAACGGCAATCTGGTCCCCCGGCTTCAGGTAGTCCATGGTGTGCAGCTTGGGCTGCGTTTGATCGCGCGGCGAAGACTCGATCAGGTAGACCTTATGTTCCTGGGCCGGCTGCGTCTGCATCACCACGAACTTCCGCGAATCGGGCGACCACCAGATGCGCCCCCCGTAGGCATCCGCCGCCGTGCCGTTCTGGCTGAGGGGGAACTCCTCCTTCGATTGACGATCCTCCAGCACGACGTTGTGATCGCGAAGGACGATGCTCCAGCGGCCATCGGGCGAGTTGCTGGCCTCGCCGTTGCGGCCCCGGACGCGATTCTCGCTTCGAGGCGCGGGCGTAGTCTT
Organism: Pirellulales bacterium; assembly: GCA_041748435.1. Lineage (GTDB taxonomy): Bacteria > Planctomycetota > Planctomycetia > Pirellulales > JBGTDH01 > JBGTDH01. Next base: position 120 of record JBGTDH010001085.1, on the reverse strand, counting down.
GCCATCGATGGCCACGGTGGCCGGCTCGACGCGGCCGGCAAACTCCCCGAGCGGCTTGCCGGCGGCATCGAGCGCCACCCAGCGATGTCCGGCATACGTGTGCTGCCGCCGCTCTTGTCC
>JBGTDH010001084.1:0-1729 GCA_041748435.1 Pirellulales bacterium | reverse complement strand
GTACTCCTCCGATTGGCTATCTCGGTGTGAGGTGCGGGTCGTTCGATCCCGGTCCGCAGGAATTCACAACGTCCGACAGCCCACAACCCCTTACAGCCGGCTGATCGGCTTGAGATCGCACCGCTAAGCTGATACCCTCTGGGTGGAGGTGAAGCATGTCGATTATCGGCCGTGTCCAAAAGGGCGTTGTCGTGTTTGATCAGCCGCTGCCGCTGCCTGAGGGAACGAGCGTGCAGATTGAGCCGATCGCGGCAGGCATTCGGCAAGACGCGCCCAACTGGGATGCTGCCATGCAAGCGGCCAGTGAATTGCGGAACTACGACTTTGACGCTTGGAGAACCCAGCGCGAATTCGACCTCCAACACGCTACTGATCACGTGCCATGATTCTTGTTGATACGGGCGTGTTGATTGATTTCTTGCGCACAAAGGACGCAAAGCTGGATGCGCTCCTTCGCTCCCTTCCAGTCGCCGTCTGCGGAATAGTTCGAACGGAGCTGCTCGGCGGCGCACGTGATGCCACGTCTCGGCAGCGCGTAGTTGTATTCCTATCGCCTTTCCTGCACGTTCCAATCCCCGAATCCTGTTGGGACAAGGTGGGAGACAATTTAGCCACGCTGCGAGCCAATGGCGTCACGGTGCCGTTTCCCGATGCGGTCATCGCCACCGTCGGCATTGAAAAGGACGTGGAGGTCTGGGCACGCGATCCTCACTATTCGACGATGCAGACGATCTTGCCCCGACTCAAGCTTTATCAGGAGCCGCCCTGACCAGAGCCGCTGCTGACAAACTTGCTGCCGCAGGGTTGCACGGGGATTTGGCGTTCTTGCCGGTTTGAGAAAGGAGGTGTGCCGCGTGATTCCCGTTAAGTACACGGTCCGGAATCTGAAAGCCCGGTGGATGACCACGCTGATGACGGCGCTGGGGACCGGGCTGGTGGTGTTTGCCTCCGTGCTGTCCTTCGGTTTGGCCGATGGGCTGGAGCGGGCATTTCTCGTCTCCGCCGATAACTCCACCGCGCCCAAGGCCGTGATGTTCAGGCGCCATTTCTCGGGCACCGGCAAGAACTCGGTTTGCAACAGATCGAGTGTCTCGGGGCGCAAGCGAAAGCGCAGTTCCTGGCTGTTTTGCAGCATCGACAGCACGGCCAGACGATCTTTCCGCGGCTGCGTCGAATACAGCGTGTAAAACGGATTGCAGAGAATGTGCGTGTGCCAAAACTGGCCCTGAACGCGCGAAGTTCGCCAGGAGCTCATGTTGCCGCAGTGCTTCAAGGCGATGATCAGTGCCCGCAACCGGGCGCTGAAATCGCCGCGATCAAAGCCTGCCGGCAGCGGACCGCGGAAGATCTGTCGCGCCGCCGCCGAATAAAACACCGATTGCTTGTCCACGCTCACCGCTTCCACGACGTTGAGCAGCCTGCGAACGGCCGCCTCCACACGCTCGGAAAGCTCCTCCTCCCGCCAGGAGCTGCTCGACTTGCTCAATCATCGCGTGCATGTCCGATGCGCCCGTGCCCTAATTCATACCGGTTCCGCGAAAAGGTCAACCCCGCAGCATTGCTACCGGTTGAGAGGATACGGGCACTGGTCTGCCGCGCGTCTAGGGCTTGCCGGTTGACTCGAGCACGCGAACCTGCGCCTGCCGAGCATAATCGATTGCCTCGCCCAGCAGCCGGGCCGTCTCTTGCGGAGCGTGGAAGCCGAGCGAGTTCTCGGCGTTGACAAAGT
>JBGTDH010001083.1:0-4701 GCA_041748435.1 Pirellulales bacterium | reverse complement strand
TCTATCGCCCGCGCGATCGCCCCCTTATTCCGCAGCGACGCACGGCTCGGCGTAGTCGGCCGACGCTATCCATCGCGCACTCCAGGCTGCCCTCCACTTGCAACATTGCTAGCATGACATTACTTCAACAGGCCGCTTGCTCGTGGGTGAAGGAGATTGGCGGCTAAAGCGATGCGCAAACGCGTACCGCCAATCTGCTTCACCGATCCGGCCAAGCCGGATGGGGTCGAACCGTTCGCTCTTTGGACGCCTTTGCCTTTTCCAATCTTGTCCACCATCCGCTCGAGGCGGATGGGGTCCAGCGATAGCAGCACCTTATCTTCAAACGTCGGGCCCCCCTGCGGCCCCGGCCGCGCGCATTCACCTACGCGGGCTTTGGTCGGGTGGCAGGTCGCGGGCCTTTAGGTCGTCGATGCGGATTATCCGCGCGGCCGGTCATTTCGAACAGGAATCGGCTGGGAATGGTGGGGCGCGGTTTGCCCCATTTCATGCGGCTCAGGGCCAGCGTGAGCGTGAGCTTGTCTTTTGCTCGCGTGATGCCCACGTAGCAGAGACGGCGTTCTTCGTCGATGGCGGCGCCCTCGGCGGCCACGGAGCGGTGGTGCGGCAGCAGATTCTCTTCCATTCCCACCATGTAGACTTGCGGAAACTCCAGACCCTTGGCGCTGTGCAAGGTCATCAGGGCCACGCAGTCCCGTTTAAGCTGGCGATCCTTGTCGTCTTCGTCTTCTTTGTTGCCTAGCGCCACGTCTTCCAGGAAATCTGCCAGGGAAGGTTCTTTGGCGCGTTTCTCATACGCTGCCAACGCGTTGACCACTTCCTCCACGGCGTTCCAGCGCGCCAACTGCTCCTCGGGCTCCTTATAAAGCCGCTCCAGTTCCTTCTGGTAGCCGATCTCCGCGATCAAGTCCCGCGCCGTGGCCGACAGCAAGCCCTTTCGAGCCTGATAGGTCTGCACGAGCTTCACCAGCGCGCCGGCGCCCTTGATCGCCGGCGCATTGAGATCATCGCGCTGGTTCGCCTGCTGCACGATTTCCCACAGCGGACGTCCGGAAGACACGGCGGCTTCCAGGAGCGCTGCCACGCTCGATTGCCCCAGTCCGCGCGGCGGCGTGTTGATGATGCGCAGCAGCGAAACTTCATCGGCCGGATTCGCCAGCAGCTTGAGGTAGGCCAGAATGTCCCGCACTTCCTTGCGATCGTAAAACGACATTCCGCCCACCAGCACGTAGGGCACCTTGGCTCGCCGCAGTTCGGTCTCGAACGGTCGCGGCTGTTCGTTCGTGCGGAATAAGATGGCAAAGTCCCGCGGCGCAGCTTCACCGCGGGCCAGCGCCGTGCGAATCTCCTCGACCACGCTGCGGGCCTCAACCGTCTCGTCCGGGTACTGCATGATCTTGGGGGGCTGCCCTCCCGGCCGCGCGGCGCGCAGCACTTTGTCGTGCCGGTTGGCGTTGAACACGATCAGCCGGTTGGCCATCTCCAGAATCGGCCCGATGGAGCGATAGTTATCCTCCAGCCGCACCACCTTGGCGTCCGGCCAGTCTCGTTGAAAGCGCAGGATGTGCGTTACCTCCGCGCCGCGCCAGCCGTAGATCGATTGATCGTCGTCTCCCACCACGCACAGGTTGCGATGCCCGGCCGCCAGCCCCTTCACAATCCGATACTGCGGCCCGTTGGTGTCTTGATACTCGTCGACCAGCAAATGCCGGTAACGACCGGCCTCCTGTTGCCGCACTTCGGGAAACCGCGCAAACAGCTCCTCGGTCAGCAGCAGCAAGTCGTCGAAATCGACGGCCCCCGAAAGCTTGAGCGCCTTCTGATAACGCCGATAGGCGCTAGCCGCCAGATGCTCTTTATCTGCGCGGGCCTGGGTGGCCGCATCCTCTGGTCGCACGCCGGAGGTCTTCCACCGACTGATCATGTTGATCAGATCGCCGGGACGCAGCACTTCGCCCGGGCACTTGATTTCCCGCAACGCTCCGCGGGCCACGCTCTCCTGATCGCCGCGATCGTAGATGGCAAACTGATCCGGATAGCCCAGCCGCCGCGCATGCCGCCGCAAGACACGCACGCACAGCGCGTGAAAGGTGGAGATCTCCGGCTTTTGCGGCAGCTTCTTGCCCAGCAGCGCGGCGGCCCGCGCCTGCATCTCGCCCGCGGCTTTCTTGGTGAACGTCACGGCCAGAATCGTATTGGCCGGCGTGCCGTGGCGGATGAGCTCCGCAATGCGGTACGTCACCACGCGCGTTTTGCCGCTGCCCGCGCCGGCAAGCACGAGCAGCGGACCGCTGAGCGTGGTCACGGCCTCGCGTTGGGCAGCATTCAGATCGGGAGGCAAAGACATCCTGCGATGCTAGTGCATTCCCGTCGCGGCGAGAAGTGGCTCCCACCGAGACGACTAGCGACGCACAGGGGGCTTACGCCCCCCGCTCGCCTGCGTCTAACCCTTCATCTCCACGGGCAGCTCGTCGATCTTGGCCGCGAGAATGAAATCGTTCTCCGAGAGTCCGCCGATGGCGTGCGTCCAGATCTCGATCCAAACGTTGCGATAACCCTCCAGGTGCAGATCGGGATGATGGTTGTCCGCCTCGGCCACTTCCGCCACGCCGTCAAAGAACCGCATCCCGGCCAGAAAGTTCTTCACGGTCCAATCTTTGCGAATGCGCTGCCCCTCGTGCGTAATACGCCAGCCCGTCAGCCGCTGAAGCTGTTCCTGGGCCTCGGGCAGGCTGTAGCGCGGCACGCCTCCTTCGCACGGCACGCACTTCTTGGCCCGCAATTGTTCGGGCGACTGGGTTTGCATGATCGGGCCTCCCGGCGAACATCAGGTTTTGTTTCCATGCTCAATTATTCGCGAACCGCCCGCCGGGTCAACCGCCCACATAATCCGCCCACATAATCCGCGACCGCTGGTCGCGGTTCTTGCGTGGGAGGAGTCAACCGCGGGCAGAAACACTTGTTTGCCACGCGATCAGACCCTAGTCTAAAGGGATGACCGCAGCGACTTCCACCACCGATCATCTGCACCAGCGCATTACCGAGATGGAGACGCTGTTCACCCATTTGCAGCGCTGCGTGCAAGACCTGGACAAGGTGATTCTCGATCAGCAGAAGCAGATCGACGCCCTGCGCGGCGAACTCTCCCGCATCATGGGCACGCTGGATCAGCTCACCGAGACTACCGTCGAACCGCGCGACGAACGCCCGCCGCATTACTAACCAGGCTAGGGACGAGACTAGCCTCCTCACTAACCCCGTCCCGTCCCCAGTCCCTAACCCCCAGTCCCTAGCCACTCAGAGCATCTCCAGCGGATCGACATCGACGATCCATTGCACATCTTCCGGCGGCTTGAGCTGCTGCGTGATGGCACGCACCACTGCCCGCAAATCTTCGCCGTTGACGCCTTGCAACTGCACCTGAAAGCGATAGTTGTCTTTCAGCTTTGCCAACGGGCAAGGCGCAGGTCCCAACACGCGGGCCGCCACATTTCCGCGTTCCAGACCAGCGCGCAGCAGCGTGGCAATATGATCGGCGAACTCGGAGGCCATGTGCGTCTTCGGTCCCCGCACCACCAGCCGGATCATGCTGGCATACGGCGGATAGCTAAGCGCCTCCCGCATCGGCAACTCGGCGCGGGCAAATCCCAGGTAATCGTGCTGCGTTGCGAACACGAGCGCCGGATGTTCCGGGCTAAAGGTTTGCACCAGCACTTGCCCGCCGCGCGTTCCGCGACCGCTGCGGCCGGCCACCTGCACCAGGAGCTGAAACGTCCGCTCGGCGGCGCGAAAGTCGGGCAGATGCAGCGCCGTGTCGGCATTCACTACGCCCACCAGCGTGACATTGGGGAAATCCAGCCCTTTGGCAATCATTTGCGTTCCCAGCAAGACTCGCACCTCGCCGGAGCGAAAAGCCGCCAACGCTCGCTCGTGGCTGCCGGGGCGCTGCATGGTGTCGGTGTCCATGCGCAGGCATTTGTGCTCGGGAAAACCCTCCCGCACTTCCGCCTCCAGGCGCTGCGTGCCGAAACCACTGAGCCGCATGCCAGGAAACTCGCACTCCGGGCAGCGATCGGGCGCCGGCACCTGGAAGTCGCAGTAATGACACAACGCGATCTCGTGCTGCCCCGGTCCGCTGTTTTCCGGAAGATGCTGCGTGAGCGCCAGATCGCAGCTCGGACAACGCACTACCTGACCACAACCGGGGCACTGAATGAGTGTCGAATTACCTCGCCGATTGAGCAGCAAGATCACCTGCCCGCCGTCGTTCAGCGCTTCGGCCATTGCCAGCCGCAGGCCGCGGCTCAGCGCCCCGCGCGCCATGCGGTTCCGCACTTCATTCCGCAAGTCGATCGTGCGGACAACCGGCAAGCTCAGGTTCATCACCCGCCGCGGCAGTTCCAACAACCGATACTCCCCCTGCTGCGCTCGGCACCAGCTCTCCAACGAAGGCGTAGCCGAACCAAGAATAAGCGGAATCTTCTCCGCGCGGGCGCGCTCCAAGGCCACATCGCGGGCATGATAGCGAGGCGCCGAATCTTGCTTGAACGAGGCCTCGTGCTCTTCGTCCAGCACGATCAGACCCAGGTGCGGCGTGGGCGCGAAGATGGCACTGCGTGCGCCCACGACTAACTGCACCTCGCCCCGCGAAATGCGTTGCCACTGCCAATGCCGCTCGGCGTCGCTCAGGTGGCTGTGCAG
>JBGTDH010001082.1:0-4909 GCA_041748435.1 Pirellulales bacterium | reverse complement strand
CTTCCTGTGGGTCACGTTTACCCGCAGCAATCCGGCGGCCGATCTCGATGGCATCGGCGCGTTCACGGAGCAGAAGCACTGGGGCTGCCATGGCTCGCTGGTAATCGATGCCCGCACCAAGCCGCACCATGCCCCACCGCTGTTCGAGGACGCCGCGGTAACGCGTCGCGTTGATGCCCTCGCCGCGCGCGGCGGCCCGTTGCACGGAGTGATCTAGCGGGAGCAAGGGGACATTTCTATCGGCGCATGACATGACCCGCGTTCCTACCCCTTGACGTTGTGAGCCGCCTGCTGGAGACTGTTCAATCTCGCAAACTTCAAGCCGGAGTGGCGGAATGGCAGACGCGCTGGACTCAAAATCCAGTCTGGGCAACCAGGTGTGGGTTCAAGTCCCACCTCCGGCATCTTTACTCGGCAAGGACTTACGGCAAATGCCGCAAGTCCTTTCTTTTTTCCTCGTTCCAGCCCGGGGGGCATCCGGGGGGCGCCAGGGACGTTGCATTGGGATTGCGCCGATGGTTCGCAGGCATCGCGCCGCGTACCTTCGAGACGAGGAGCAATCTCATGGCATGGTTGGAACGCGACGCTCGCACGGGCTTCTACAAAGTCGGCTTTCGATACGGCGACCAAAAGCTGAAGAAGTCGCTGAAAACCAGCGACCGGTCGGAGGCAGAGTCCGCCAAGGGCGGCGTCGAGCAAACGCTGCGGGCGATTGAGAGGGGATGGGCGACGGTTCCGCCGGGCGTCGACTTGGGCGATTTCGTGCTCAGCGGCGGACGAATGACACAGCGGCCGGCGGTGCCGGCCAAGACGACATTAGCGGCCCTCTTCGATTCGTACTTTGGCAGCATGCCCGCCGGGAGCTTGGAAGATACGACGCTTAGCGGCATGAAGATCCACGAGCGCCAGCTCTACCGGATCATTGGCAAGACGTTCGACGTTCGGACGCTCACCACCGGCGACCTGCAACGGTACGTCGATAAGCGATCGAAGGAGCCGGGACGGCGAGGGAGGAAGGTGACAACAACAACCATCAAGAAGGCCATCGTCACTCTGCGGACCGCGTGGAATTGGGGCGTAAAGAACGGTCACGTGTCCGGCAAGTTCCCCAACGCTGGTTTGAAGTATCCGAAGTCCGCGGAGAAGCCGCCGTTTCAGACGTGGAAGGAAATCGAACAGCAAATCGCCCGCGGCGGTCTGAGCGACGCGGAGCAAGCGGATTTATGGGACTGTCTGTTTCTGACACTGCCCGAGATCGACGATCTGCTGGCGCACGTGAAGACGCATGCCAAGCAGCCATTCATCTACCCGATGTTCTGCTTCGCGGCGCACACCGGCGCGAGGCGCAGCGAAATCGCACGAACGCGACTCGGCGACATTGACCTCGCTGCCGGCGTCGCAACCATCCGCGAACGCAAACGGAACCATGCGATGACCACGACCCGCCGTGTGCCGATTTCCCCATTCCTCTCGGGCATTTTGGCAGAGTGGTTCGCGAAGCATCCGGGGGGCCAGTCGGCGTTCTGCCAGGTTGTTGATGTGGTTCGCAGCAAGAAGGATCGCACGGCTCCGGAGCAAGTGACGGCCGATGAATCGCACGACCATTTCAAGCGAACCCTAGCGGGAAGCAAATGGGCAGTGCTCCGGGGCTGGCACATCTTCCGCCACTCGTTCTGCTCCAACTGCGCGGCCAAGCGTGTCGATCAGCGAATCATCAATGCCTGGGTGGGGCATCAGACCGAGGACATGGTGCGCCGCTACCGACACCTGATTCCCGACCAGCAATACTCAGCGATAGTGGCGGTATTTGGGAATCGACATTAAGCCCTGCACAGCGGCTGGATCGGTTCGATCCAACGAGGCGCGAGGGGCAGTTAGGCCCGTACAAATTGCCCACCTTCACAGTCTTCTGCCAGTTTAAAGAAAAAGGACTTACGAAGCCTGGTTCCATTGATCCAATCCTTGTTAGCAGCCGCAGCCAGTATATAATCGCTCCCACGCGCTGGCGGGGTTGCATCCCGGCACGGATAGATGGACGTGCTGTAGGGCAGCGAATCTGTATGGATATCCTGGCTCTTTTTGACCTCGCCAAGGGCAGAAGGAAACTGGTGAAGCCTTTGGAGCGTTCAATGTCTGCGTTGTTCGCGCGATTCCTGCGAAGGGAGCCCTCCATTCCCCAACAGTCCGATCAGACAATAATCCGCCGGCACAAGTTTATTGCCTCTCTGACGACCCTATTGCCAGCCTCTGGTATCGTCCTAATGGGATTTGCCATGGACGTGCCACCCGATGCGTTGCTGCGGTTCGGTGTATTGAGTATCGCGACTACAAGTGTCGCATTCTGCATCGGCTGTTGCCAACAACTTAGCGTTCGAATCCGAGGTATTGAGGCTCTCGCTAGGGATCGATTCGAACGAGGACTGCCCAAAGATGCAGATTTGTTTTCCAACGTCGTCGAAGTCGAAAACCTGCGTCGCAGCAGGTATTTCGGCTTTACGGCTATGACTGTCATTTTGTGGTTGTTTGTGGCCGTTACGTTCCTACAATACCTGAAGAACGAGCCGACGCACGAGAACATTGCGGCGTTGTGTGCCGGCGTCAACGGATTCATGGCGTTTTGGAAGATTTGGGACTTCACCAAGATGCCTCCCGAGCTTGAACAGTCCCTTGGGAGAAGCGTACAGCATCTCCCTTTAGAGATACAGACACGTTTGACCGCAGCGGAAAAGGAGAACCAATGACGGAGCTAGTCACTTTGGCGTTGATGGGGATTGGAGCGGTTCTGGGCGGTCTGCTGGTTTGGCTCACGAGCTTCCTTGGTCGGCGACGACTAGCTCCGGCGGAACCATGTAGCAGCCGCGACCTACCACGGGAGGTCAGCAGCGACTCGAAAAAGGCGAGTGCTCGACGCTCCGGCGCGGAAACGGCTAGAGTGGGGGGGTAATCAGTTATTCCGCCACTGGATCCAATCGTCCTCCCTACGACGCTTGTGCTTGCAGTGGTGTGCTGGGGGTGAAGGCCCCTGTAGAAGGAAGATCCAGCTAAGAAGGGTGCCGATAATGCATCCAGCCGCGAACGCTATTGGCATGGCAAGCTCTTGTCAGTCGATGCCCGAGTAACAGTCTCGAACGTAGGTATCGGCAGCCGCCGCTTCGACGGTGAATGTCTTATCGTACTTCCAACGGTCCCGCGTGAACGACGGACAGTTGCAAGCATCTCTCCTGCTAGCACACTCCGCTATAAGAGGTTCTCGTCGATTTCTGCTTCGGTGTGTCCAAGCGTAAGCGGACGGCACGTTGCGGAGGCTCGGCAGGCTGCAAGTGGCGAATACGCCGCGCTGGGCGCCTGTGCGATCGCATTCAGGCGTTCGAGTCATAGCGGTCCATATGAAAGAGGTCAGGACGAATCCTGACCCCAAGTCCTTTTCCGCATTTTCACAGTACTGCTGTCAGAATGCCTGCGACCACAAGAACGTAAATGCAAAACTGCATTTGAATCCGTCGGTCTAGTCTTGCCTGCTCGTCAAGGGGCAGCAAGATGTGCATCAGGGTTCCGAACGCGGCACCGAGAAGTAGAGGAAGAAGACTTTGGAGGAGGTAACGCATTGCAGGTCCTCCATTCGCGGGACTGTCCGCGACACAGCCGCCCATGAACTTGTCCCAGGGACGAGCGACCGCCAAATAATAGCGCGGCTGATTGCCGGTAGCAAAAGATTGCTTTCCGTACTGACACTTTTTCCGACAAAGACGCCGTCAGACCCTTCAGTCACACCGCAATCTTGGCAGCAAATGGCTATTTGCGATGGCCCACATTGCTCTCCTTTGCGGAAGGTTCATCAGGGTTCCTCGGCACACTCTACGACCGAATCTGAGGTTTCCGCATCACAATTCGCCATGTCACCGATAGTTGCGGTATTTGGGAACGGGCAGAAGCCCGTGGTTGCGCAGTCGCACTAACTCGTCATGCGAAATGATCCACTCCAGCGTATTGCCCCGCCCGCACTCGCGCTTCTTCGCATGAATACGGTTGAGCCGGCACCATTCCCGCACCGTGAACGGCGCCTTGCCGAGGATCTCGGCAACCTCGTCAGTGGTGTACCATTCCTTTATCGTCCGCTGCTGTAGGATTTGCTCTAGCGCCGCCTCGATGCGTTTCAGGCGGTCGAGCAGCTCAGAGGTGAGTTGAGGCGCTCCTATCGTGCTGAGGCCTTCATGCTGTGGGGTATCACGGTACATTGCCAGAGTCTCTCTACGGTCCGATATGCGGCGGTAGGTGTAGGGCGGGCATTCCAATTCCGATCGATGGAAAGGACTTGGCCAGCGGCAGCCGAAGGATTTCGCGCCGCTGGCCGTCAATTGTCCGCCAGATCGGGAGCGTCATCGATGACGCTGCGGTCAATTCTTCGACAGTGGTGAAGCGGAAATATTGGGACACGGGGTGCTCGCGCAGACGGGCGACAAGCGAATCGATCCGTTGCCGGCTCGGGTAGACCCAAAACACGCGAACGGGGGCTTGGTCGAGATTGGACCAGTAGCGGCGGTAATCTTTCCGGTCCAGCAAAGCGGCATATCCGGGGCACTTGGAAACCACTTGCGCCACGCGCTCGGTCGAGCGATCGATTTCCCACAGACCGAGGAGGGGAGTGGTGCCGGCTTCGATGCGGTCGGTGCTGCGTGGGATCTGCATCAGGGAGGCTGCGTCGGGTTGGCAGGTGAACTTCTTGCCGCCGGCGGTGAACTCGTGATAGAGAATGCGCTGGCGCGAAGGCGGATCGTCAGGCTTGGCGTCGTCGCGGCGGTCTTGTTCCATGATCCATTCCGGTGCGGCCAGGCCCAGGGCGCGGCAGCCATCGTCGATGGCCAGGCGGGACTGCACGATCGCGAGCCGGTGGTGCAAGGTTTCTGGCCTG
>JBGTDH010001081.1:0-6039 GCA_041748435.1 Pirellulales bacterium | reverse complement strand
GTGCCCCAGGCCGACGCCGGCGTGGGCGCCCTCGATCAGTCCCGGAATGTCGGCCATCACAAAGGAGCGATCGAGATCGACCGTCACCAGGCCGAGGTTCGGGAACTTGGTGGTAAAGGGATACGCGGCGATCTCCGGGCGTGCCCGCGAGAGGCGGCTAAGAAGCGTGCTCTTGCCGGCGTTGGGTTTGCCGACCAGGCCGACATCGGCGATGACCTTCAGCTCCAGCGTGACCTTGCGGCTCTCTCCGTCTTCGCCCGGCGTGCTCTGCCGCGGGGCGCGGTTGTTGCCGCTCTTGAAGTGCAGGTTCCCCTTGCCGCCGTGTCCGCCGCGGGCAGCGATCACCTGCTCATCCTTGCCGGTGAGGTCTTTCAGCACGTGGCCATGCTCGGCATCGATCACTACGGTTCCGGGCGGCACGCGAATGACCAGGTCCTCCGCGTCGCGGCCGCGGCAAGCGCTTCCCGTGCCCGGCTGGCCGTTGCCCGCGCGCCAATGTCGGCGATGGCTGAGTCCGGCCAGGCTATCGACCCCCTCTTCGGCCAACAGGATCACATGGCCGCCGTGGCCGCCATCGCCACCATCCGGCCCGCCCTTGGGTACGTACTTCTCCCGGCGGAAGCTCACGCATCCATTCCCGCCCCGGCCGCCTTCCAACTGAATTGTTACGCGATCAACAAACATACGGGTTCAAATTCGAAGCTCGAAATCCGAAACTCGAAACAAATCACAAGTCCGAAACCCCAATAAAGGGCCACGCGCGTTTAGAACATTAATCCGTTCCTTCGTGCTTTGGGTTTGTTTCGGATTTCGGATTTCATCATTCGGATTTTCGCTTAGAGTTTCAACATGCGGATACAGACCGGCGAGGGCACTTCTGCTCGGCTGCCGGTGGAGGTCAGAGCGCCGGTGGCGGGATCGATGCGGAAGACCAGCAGGCTGTCTCCGGCCTGGTTCGCCACCAACAGAAAGCGGCCGTTGGGCTCGATCGTAAAATTGCGCGGCGTCTTGATGCCTTCCCCCTGATGGCCGGCGGCGGTCAGGCGGCCCGTGGCGGCATCGACCTGGAACACGGCGATGCTGTTGTGTCCGCGATTAGAGCCATACAGGAATTTTCCGCTCGGATGGGCCACGACTTCTGCCGTCGAGTTCTTGGCATCCGATCCGGCAGGCAACGTACTCAGGGTTTGCTCCTCGGTCAACTTGCCCGTGGCGGCATCGTAGCGGAAGGCCGTCATCGTGCTGGCGATCTCGTTGATCACATAGGCGAACTTGCCGCTGGGATGAAAGGCGAAGTGGCGCGGGCCATTGGCGGCCGCCAGTTTCGCAAACGGCGGATCATTTGGCGTGAGCTTGCCGGCAGCGCCGTCAAACTTGTAGACCAAAACTTGATCCAGGCCCAGGTCGGCCACGAAGGCGTAGCGGTTGGCGGCATCGAGATTGATCGAATGCGCGTGCGGTTCCTTCTGGCGCGGCGTGGCGCCCATGCCCGTGTGCTGCACAAAGCTGCTCAGCGGGGCGAGCTTGCCGTTGGTCTCGATCGGGTAAACGCCGACGCTGCCGCCGGTGTAGTTGGCCACGAGCAGGTTCTTGCCGGCCGTATCAAGCGTCACATGGCAGGGAGCAGCTCCTTTGCTGCTCTGCGTGTTCAGGTGCTTCAGACGGCCGTCGCCGCTCTCGATGGCGAACGCGCTCACGCTGCCCGCCTTCTCTCCCTGATAGTTGCCGATCTCATTGGCGGCGTAGAGCAAACGGCCGGAGGGGTGAATCGCCAGGAACGAAGGACTGGGCGTTTCGCCCGCCAGCTCGACGGCGCCTAGCTTACCGGTTGTGGCATCCATTTCGAGTTGATAGATGCCCTTGCTCTTGGGTCCCGTGTAGGTGCCGATGTACAAGCGATACATCGAGGCCTCCTTGTTGGCTCCAGCGGCGGCTGCCAAGGTCACGAGCTTATCTTCGGGGAATGTCTCCAGCTTGAGACTCTTGAATCGCACTTCTTGCGGCTCCTTGTTCGAGTGCAATTGCAATCCGATCGGGGCATCCTTGATGCGCTCCGGCAGCGGCTCGCGCCAATCGGAGATCAGCTTGCCATTGAGCACGTAGCGAATGCGGTTGCCTTGCGCCAGAATCTCCATCCGGTTCCAGTCGTGCTGCTTGCCGACGGGCTTGGCGATCTCGGCGTTGTTGTGAATCCCGCGCCGGCCGTACAGATCGAAGAAGCCGTAGTTGGAGGGAAACATCACCAAATGGCCGGCGTAGGTGTAGGGATCCTTTTGCTCGGGCGCCAGCCGGCCCCACAACGCAATGCCGGAGTGCATCTCGGACTGTGCCAGCTTGAAATCGAACGTCAGGCGGAAGTCGCTGTAGTTGCGCTCGGTGAGCAGATACGTGCTGACGGCAATCGGATCGCTGTTCTTGCCGACGACCTCGCCGTTGTCGACCGACCAGTATTTCTCATGGCCGATCCAACCCTTGAGGTCTTTGCCGTTGAACAGCTCGATCGTCTCCCGCTTGCCTTCCCGCGGCGGCACCACGGGCGCCTCGGCCGACAGCGCTTGTGCCTGAGTTGTTAGCGCCACGGTATTGAGCTCATGATCGGCCGGGCGGCGGTTCTTCTCGAAGCCGCCGAACTTGAACGGCAGCGGCTTGTACTCGCCCACCAGATCGGCCTTCGATTTCTCGGGGATGCGATCTTCCAGGCCGACGGCCCAATACGTGGCGTTCACGAGCAGCCGCCGCAGCCCTTCATTGGAGAGATCTTGCGAGGCGCCCATCGTCGTGGTGAATACCTTCCCCTGGGGGCCATCGCCAATCTTGTACGTCTTGGTCCAGGCGATCGGCATCATCGGCTCGTTCTTGGCCCCATCGAGCGGCTTGTCTGTGGGCTGCATGCCTTCCAGCACCTGCCCCATCACCAGCGGCGTGCTGTCTGCGGGGAGCGGCAGCCGCACGCCGTAGACATCGCTGGGACCCCAGATATCACCATCCTTGATGCCGCGCAGGATGGGATGGCTTTGCATGTTGGGAGCGATCAGCCCGAGCGTGCTCTGCTTGCCGTGCGCGCCATGATGGCTGATCCAGGTCTCGCCCAGCACTTGCCGGCCGAAGCCGCCGTCCCATTGCTTGCTCTTCCAGCCAAAGCGGCCATACGTGGAGCTGTCCGGCAAGTCGAAGGCGTGCGTGGCTGTGCGCAGCCCGATGATGGGCCGCCCGCTGGCCAGGTAATCGGCAAAGTGTTTCATCTGCTCGTCCGGCAGCTTGCGAAACCGCGTGGCAATAATCACCAGATCGGCGGAGGCCAACTGCTCCATCCCGGGAATGTTGTCGTTGCGATTGGGATCGATCGTCCCGTCCTGCGGATTCACGGGAAAGAGCACGGTGCAATGGAACCCATGCTGCAGCGACAGGATTTTGCCGAGTTGCGGCAAGGCTTCCTCGGAGCGGTACTCTTCATCGCCGCTGATGAGCACGACGCGTTTGCCTTTGCCCGGACCATCGAGGCCGTTGTAGCTTACAAAGCCCTGTTCCTCGGCCGCGCGCAATGTGCCGCTGCCCGCCGCAGGCAGACAGAGAAAACAACCGGCAACGACGAGAGTTCGCAGATTCACGGTGGTGGCTCGCCTAACGAGGAGTGGGATCGGAGAATGCTGGACGTTATCTTAGCTGCCAGCCGAACGCGACGAAAGCAGCCTCTGCTTCGTCGACTCTCCTTTCATCGTGCGGAAGGCTGAAGCGCAGCCTGATAGGCAGCAAACGCTGCTTCGTCGCGGCGGCAGCTTTCGCCTTGAAACACCAACGCAAACGCGCGGCGATGCCGGGTTGCAGAGCGATTTACGCCCGAGAGGTGAATCAAGTTCCCGTGATGGGCCACCACGTCGCCCGGTTGCAAGTGAATGGGCACTTCGCGGGCAGCATCGTCGGGACCGTAGTCGCTGATCCGCTGCGAGAAGCCCAGAACGCCGGAGCGCGTATGGGGCCGCACTCCCCGCAGGTGCGAGCCGGGAATGTAACGCAGGCAGGCGTTCTCGTCGTCCACCGCATCGAGCGCCATCCACACGGTGACCACCTGGCAGGGCCGCAGGCAGAAGTAGTAGTTGTCCTGATGCGGCGGCGTGGCGGCTAACGATTGCGGCGGTTTGTTGAACCACTCGGGATGCTTGGCAGCCGCCGATTCTCCCAGGAGCGCTTCCGCCAACGCCTGCCATGCTGGATGCGTGCAGTAGGCGGCAAAGTACGCGTCCTGCTCCATACGGTGCAGTTGCTTGAGCGATTCCGGATGCGAGCTGTCCTGCTCATAAAAAGCATCCGACGCGGGCAACACCGGCACCATCTCGCGCAGATAGCGATCCAGATGACCCCGCAGCTCATCGAACTCCGCAGGCATCAGCAGTTGCCGCACGACAACGTAACCGTCACGATCGAAAGCCGGTTTTAGATGTGCGAACATAGGAGATAAGCGCTCTGCACACGACGGCGCATCACAAGATGGATCGCCGTCAATGCTCGCCGTCTTTCGCGAGGATCGCATACCAACAAGACCGCGCCACGGGCGGAGGTTCACGCGATCTCGGGTGTCACCAAGTGTAGCGGATGGGGAATGGCGAGGGGTTCGAGGGCACGGGAACAGTGCGGGGCCGCGGGCACCGCTGGCAAGGCGTCGTGCATGTACTGCCGCGCTTTGAGCACTTCGGCATGGACCACGGGAAACGCCGGAATGTGGGCGTCCCATTCCAAGAGCGTGGAAGCGCCGCCGGTAAGTTGGTGGGCGAGCCGATACAGCCGCCAGACGGGATCGATCACTTCGCGATCATGCGTGTCGACGCGGTGCGTTCCGCAATCGGTATGGCCGGCGAGATGAAACTGCACGACGCGCTCGTGCGGCACGCCGCGAATGAACTCTTCGGGATCGAAGTCGTGGTTCACGCTGGAGACGTAGACGTTGTTGACGTCCAACAGCAGCCCACAATCGCAGGCTTCCGCCAGGCGGGAGAGAAACTCCCATTCACTCATCGACTGGCGGGCAAAGGTTACATAGCTGCTGGGGTTCTCCAGCACCAGCGGCCGCTGAAGAAAGTCCTGCACCGTGCGAACGCGCTGGATCACATGAGCCAGCGTCTCTTCGTCCAGCGGCAGAGGCAACAGATCGTGCGTGTTCAGGCCGGCCACGCCCGTCCAGCAGAGATGATCGGAGACCCAACGGGCGTTGACTTCCTCCGCCAGCCGCCGGAGCTTGGCCAGATACTCGAAGTCGAGCGGGTCGGTGCTGCCGATGGAAAGGGAAACGCCGTGCATGACCACCGGGTAACGCTCGGCGATCTGCTGGAGCACATAGCGCGGGCGGCCGCCGGAATCGAGAAAGTTCTCCGAGATGACCTCGAACCAATCGACCGCCGGCTGCTCGGCAAGGATGTGTTGAAAGTGAACCGTCCGCAGGCCAACGCCGAGGCCGAGATTGGCATATCCCAGGCGCGGCGGCATCAGTACACACCTTCATCCGGGTTAAATCCCAGCTCGCGGCCGCGATCGAGATCTGCTGTGGCTTGCTGCGCGTTGCCGAGCTTTTCGTGAACGAGGCCGCGGTGATAAATCATCACGGCTTCGTTCTCGTTGAAGGATCGCTCCAAGTGGGCCCGGCGGCGTTTGCCCAGTCGCTGCGCGGCGGCCGTTTGCAACATGCGCTTCCTTTGCAGAACGGCCAGTTGCACCGCGCGGTCGAGGTCTTTCAGGGCCTCCTCCTGCCGATCGAGGAGATGGTAGATGTAGCCGCGGGTGTCGAGATAGGCGGCTTCTTCGAACGAAATCTGATCGATGGCCTGTTGGATGTCGGCCAATGCCTCTTCCAGCTCCACGTGGGCGATAGCGCGCGTGTAGGCGCGATGGTTGAGCAAAACATGGCTTTGGGGACGCAATTGGAGGGCGCGCGTCGTGTCTTCGATGGCTTCGCGATGCCGTTCCATGCGCTGATAGACGGTGCTGCGCCCCGAGAACGCCTCGGCATCTTTGGCGTTGATCTCGAGGAGCCGGTTATAATCTTCCAGG
>JBGTDH010001080.1:0-4171 GCA_041748435.1 Pirellulales bacterium | reverse complement strand
CGCCGGAGGCAAGGGATAGTTGATAAGGCGCTGAAGGCGACGGCACATGGAATGTGCCTGCTACTGTGGCGAAATCTGGCCGCTGCGCGTCCGGAGTCACAACGACCGGCCAGAGGGCGGCGCTGGTCGATTGCACGACGCCGAGCGCCGGCTCGAATGGAAGCCCAAGGTCTGCGTTTGCAGGGTGGAGCAGGCATGCCAGTTCAAGAGACTCTGCGCCACGATATTTTTCTGCCCCCGATATTTTTGCCAACATCTTCGTCTTGGGCCGCAGGCCGGAGCGCACGCGAACTCGTCGCGATGTTCCGCGTCCGCTTCGTGACGATACTGCTTGCACGGGGCTCACCCTCTGGCGCTACAAGCCGCTGCGAAACACGCCTCCGCCAGGGGTATTGACATGGCCGCTGTATACATGTACAAATGTATGCATACGCCTTTAGGCGTGGCTCGCTCTTTGACAACTTGGGCGGCTTGCTGACGCTGCGCGGGATGCTCGTTCAGCGCGGCACTTCGAACGATTAACTCGCGTAGCTAGACCGTGGCGAATTTCGGGACTGCCGTCGGTCAGGAATGTCCCGGAAATCCCGAAATTCGAGGATCAGGAGCGAGAAAACAGGCACTTTTCGATTTTCGGGACCACGACCCCCGTATTCTCCGCGCGTGTCTGGAAATTCGTCGCGCGTCGCGCGGCCGTGAATCGTGGCCGAAAAAAGTGGCCGGAGTTCGTGGTAGATTCGGATATAGAGGATGGACGGCGATAAACGCAGATCGCCCGAGCTTACACAGGGGGACGGGTCATGAGTCGCATCGCAATTCTGGCAAAGCAGTTGCGGCAAGCGGTCGGGGCTGGCCTCGCCCTCGCGGTTGGCTTGGCGGCGGCAAACAGCCATGCGCAGGGTGTTACAGGCGTTAAACTCGTGCAGCAGCGCACGTATGCCTTCCTGGTGGGTTGTGGCGAATACGACAAGCGCGAGCTGCGTCCGCTCAGCTTTACCAATAGCGATGTGCAGGAGCTCCATCAGGTGCTGACCGATTCGGGGGTGCCCAAGGACAATATGGTCCTGATGCACGATCGTCAGAGCCGCAACTTGCTGCCGGAAGGCAAGAAGATTCGCGAGCAGTTCGATCTGTTGCTAGCCCGCGTCGATAAGAAGAGCACGCTGATTGTGGCCCTCTCCGGGCACGGCATTCAATTCGAGGGGAAAGGGGGCAACTACTTCTGCCCGCTGGATGCCCGCGTTGCAGAGCCGGAGACGCTGATCCCGCTGGATGAGATTTACAAACAGCTCGAATCCTGCCCGGCGGAGCGGAAGCTGCTGCTGGTGGATGCCTGCCGCAACGATCCGCAATCGGCGTTGGCCAAGAGCCGATCGGTGGTCGATCTGAAGACGCTATCCCGTCCGCAAGAAGAAACGGTGCCCAGCGGCATTGTGGCCCTGTTTAGTTGCAGCGCGGGCCAGCAGAGCTACGAGCACCCGGACCTGAAGCATGGCGTCTTCTTTCATCACCTGTTGCAGGGCTGGAAAGGCGCGGCCGACGCCAACCGAGACACCGCCGTGACGCTGGACGAGGTGCTCACGTTCACCAAGCTCAAGACGGAGGCGTACGCCCACTTGGAATTGGGATCGAAGCAGATCCCGCACCTTAAGGGCGATTTCAGCGGCACCTGGATTCTGAAGGAAGTGCCGCTGCCGCCGCTCACTCCCGCGCCGCCGCTCTTCAGCGGTCCGGGCGGACGTTGGCAGATTCGCGAGGCGGCCAATTTCGCGGGCGAGGCTTACGGCGGCACGCTCGATATTCAGGTGCTCAACAACGGACTGGTGAATCTAGCCTGGGTCGACAAGCAGAACCAGGCCGTGCAAGTGGGTCTGGGCTTCGTCCAAGACGGGCATCTGCTGGCCGCCTGGTCGACCATCCCGAGTTACGGCTGCAATATGTATAAGATTCAGCCCAACGGCACTCTGGAAGCCCGGTGGAGCAGCGCCAAAGACAACGGCCGCGTGTTCACAGAGGTCGCCCGCGGAGGCACCCCCGGCAAGCTGGAAGGCAAGTACACCATGCGGGGCGACGCTAACGATGGCAGCGGCGGCCAATACTCCGGCAGTATGTCGATCGCCCGTTACGGGGAGACCTATTACATCGGCTGGAGCGTGAACGATACGCAGCCTTACTATGGCATCGGCCTGCGTCACGGCGATTACCTGGTGGTCGGCTGGTCCGGGAGCTCGACCAAGGGCTTCGGCGTGGTCGATTACAAGCTCGAGGACAATCTCGCTCGTGGCCGCTGGACCATGATGGGTCAAAGCAAGCTGTCGTTCGAGAACATCGAGCGGGCGCAGTAAACCGGTCAGACGCAAGGACCGCCCGTCACTGGAGGAGGGATAAAGTGGCTCTCGAAACTCCAAGAGACTGGCATTTTCCGTTGAGTTTGGCATAATCTATTCTGCTCCCCAGCGTCCAGCCTCCCCGATTGCCCTCCCAGGATGCTCTGCATGCTCGGTCTTCGCATCTGCGTACTGGCTTTGACGACCACCCTGGCGGCCTTGTGCTGCACTTCAACAGCCCGGGCTGAGGAAGTAGCGCCGAACAGCCAGCAGGCGGAGTTCTTCGAAAAATCGGTGCGGCCGCTGTTGGTGACCAACTGCCAGGATTGCCACGGTGTGCAGAAGCAGATGGCGGGACTACGGCTCGATTCCCGCGAGGCGGCGTTGCGCGGAGGCGAAACCGGACCGGCACTGGTGCCCGGAAAACCGGAAGAGAGCTTGCTTATCAAGGCCGTCGAATACCATCAGGATAGTGTCCAGATGCCTCCCAAGGGTCGGCTCAAGGGAGACGAGCTGGCCGCGCTTACCACGTGGGTTAAGTTGGGCGCGCCGTGGCCAACACGAAAGGATGAAGGCGGTATTCGGAAGGATGAAGGCGGAAGGATGAAGGATGAAGCAGCACAGACTGCGTCTGCCTCCTCCGGTTCATCCTTCATCCTTCATCCTTCATCCTTATCTCACTGGTCGTTCCAGCCGGTCACCGATCCTGCCCTGCCTGCGGTGGCCAATGCGGCCTGGATCCGATCGACGCTCGATCACTTTGTTTTGCACAGATTGGAAACTGCGGGCCTTGCGCCTTCCGAGCCGGCCGATAAGCGCACGCTCTTGCGGCGGGCGACCTTCGATCTTATTGGCTTGCCGCCGACGCCCGCCGAGATTGATGCCTTCCTGGCGGATGACACGTCCGACGCATTTGCCCGCGTCGTCGATCGGCTGCTGTCTTCGCCACACTACGGAGAGCGCTGGGCGCGGCATTGGCTGGATGTGGCCCGCTACGGAGAAGACCAGGCGCACACGTTCCAGTCCCGCAAGTATCCGGAGGGCTATCGCTACCGGGATTGGCTGGTCGGCGCGTTCAACGAGGACCGTCCTTACGATGATTTCATCGTGCAGCAGATTGCCGCCGACCTGACCGGCGACCCCGCCGACAAGCAGCGTCTGGCCGCGTTGGGCTTCTTCTCCCTGGGTCCCGTCTATTACGGCGATTCCAAGAAGCTGGACCAGATGGATGACCGGATCGACACGCTCAGCCGTGGTTTCCTGGGCCTAACCGTGGCCTGTGCCCGCTGCCACGATCATAAGTTCGATCCGATCTCGACCAAAGACTACTACTCCCTGGCGGGCATTGTGGCCAGCACGGAGTACATCGAGGTGCCGCTGGTAAGCGCCGAAGAAGTGGAGGCGGCCGAGAAGGCCATTAGCGAGAAAGACAAAAAGAACAAGGTCAAAGCGAAGTATCCCTTACTGCATGCGGTGAAGGACGCCGAGTCTCCGGTCACGCTGCGGGTCCACATCCGCGGCAGTGCCGATAATCTGGGGGAAGAATCGCCGCACCGGTTTCTGACAGTGCTCGATCGTGACGAGACTCCCTTCGCCGGCGGCAGCGGCCGATTGGATCTGGCCCGCGCCATTGCCAGCCCGGAGAATCCGCTGACGGCGCGGGTGATGGTCAACCGCGTGTGGCAACATCATTTTGGCAAAGGATTGGTACGCACGCCCAGCAACTTCGGCCTGTTGGGAGAACCACCCACGCATCCGGAGTTGCTCGATCATCTGGCCACGCGGTTCCTCGCTTCCGGGTGGAGCGTCAAAGCGTTGCATCGCGAGATCATGCTTTCCGCCACCTA
>JBGTDH010001079.1:0-4818 GCA_041748435.1 Pirellulales bacterium | reverse complement strand
GAGGCGCTCGGCCGCACGGTGGAGATCGAAGCACTTGACGCCGAATTGCGATCGATGCTCACGGAGATCGACGCTACCAAATCGGCCACCGCGGAACACCGCACGCGGCTCCAGGCCTGGCTCGATTCCCGATTCATCCAGCATACGCAGAGCACGCACGCGGCGGCCTGGTTTGTGACCGATGCCCGCGGCACGCAGTTGGTGCGGAGTCCGACCAGCGGCGAGACCGCAGGCCAAAACTTTGCCGAGCGGGATTATTTCCACGGACGCGGACGGGAGCTCACCAAGGCCCAAATCGAAGCCGATCCTCCCGCGCCGATTCGCCGCACGCACGTCTCGCGGGCGTTTCGCAGCCGGGCCACGGGGCAGTTGATGATTGCCTTCTCGACACCTGTCTGGAGCGGCGCCGCGCGGGCGCCCGAGAGCCGGGTGCTGGGGCTGCTGGCGCTGACCGTGATGACCAACCGTTTTGATGTGCTTCAACTGGACGCCGGCGATGCGGCCGACGAGGAGCTTGTGGTCTTAATCGATCTGCGCGAAGACTGGCTGGACAAACAGGCTCAGCGCGGACTGGTTCTCCATCATCAGCAGTTGGCGCAGCGACAACCGGGAAAATCGAGAACCAGCGATCTGGTGCGGATCGACGAGGGGACGGTGGATCGGCTGACGGAGCTTTGGGCCCACGCCCATCGCCGCGATCGCAATCCGCGTGCTCCGCTGGAGCCTTCGCCGGAAGGCGATCTCCTGTTGCGGGAGTACATCGACCCCTTGGGGAGCCAGTGGACCGCCGCGCTGGCGCCGGTGCTGGTGAGTGCCGCCGCCATTGACGACGAAATCGACGATAACCGCGTGCGTTGGGGCATTATGGTCCAACGCCGCTTGGATCCGTGAGCGGGACCTTCCTTGAGATTGGAGCAACCTGTGATAAGAATCCGAAGGTCACCAGCGGCTAGAGTTGCCTTCGCGTTGCTGGTAAGCATTTCGACGGGGATGACGGCTCCCGCGGTGAGCCAGGCAGAGCAGTTCGTGCTGTTCGATGTCACCTTCACCTTCACCAAAGAAGACGCCGACAATTCCAAGCCCAGCAAGTCTCACTACTACGTGCGAGAAAAGCTGCTTAACCCGGATCGTCCCCGAGACTGGACGCACCCCGTCGATTACCGCAATGGCACGGTCCACGTTCGCACCGAGGTCATCGAGAAGCCCGCCGGCGGCGAGCCAACCACCTGGTCTTTGTGCTACATCCCGAACAAGGGTCAAAAGAACGGCTACGGCTGCACGGGCACCGTGGTCTATCGCGAAGCAGGCGTGTATGAGCAAGACGTGTCGATGAACTCCTTCTGGCAGAACGATTCCATCGTCTGGTCGGAAGGCATCAAGCAAATGGATCTGGTGATGAAGGACAATAGCGGCGGCGCCGGCCACGCGCACAAACGGTCCGACTCGGAAAAGTTCTTCCCGACGAAAATGCGCATCACCATGATCCAGGTCTCGGCCGGCGCTAAATACGATTCCCGCCTGGTTCCCAACCTCCTTGCGCCGCGGGCTGACAAATAAGCTCACGCAGTGTTGGACGGCCGGGCTGCCAGACTTGGTTTATTTGCGTGCCAGCGCGTGCTTCACGGGCAGCCATGCGCCACCTTGTTTGCTGCTGGCGACCGATTGCTGGATGAAATACATTCCCTCCACGCCGTCGTTTACATTCGGGTAGATGGTGTTGCCGCGCTCGAACTTCTGGCCCGCGGCCCGCAGCGCCATGTCGTCGTAGGCAAAGCGATAGACGTTGGCGAACGCCTCCAGAAAGGCCTCGGGGTGCCCGGCCGGCAGGCGGCAAGCGGCCTTACCCCATTCGTTGGTGTGCGGAGCATTCGGATCGCGCGTGTAAATGGCGTGCGGCTGGCCGTTGCGGCGGAAGATCATCTGGTTCGGCTCTTCCTGCCGCCATTGCAAAGAGCCCTTCGTGCCATCGATCTCGATAAACAGATCATTCTCGCGGCCATGGCTGATCTGCGAGGCCGTGACCGTGCCCAACGCTCCGTTCTCGAATCGGATGACCGCAGAGCCGTAATCGTCGAGCTGGCGACCGGGGGCGAACGTCTTCAGATGGCAACTGATCTCCGCCGGTAGCAGGCCTGTCATATAGCGAGCCAGATTGTAGGCGTGCGTGCCGATATCGCCGAAGCAGCCGGCGGCGCCGCTCTTGGCCGGATCGGTGCGCCACGAGGCCTGCTTCTGGTTTTCCTGCTCCAAGCGGCTCCGCAGCCACCCTTGGATGTAACAAGAGCGCACGGCGTTGATCTCCCCCAATTCGCCCCCCAGGATCATTTGCCGCGCTTGCCGCACCAGCGGGTATCCCGTGTAGTTGTGCGTAACGGCAAACACAACGCCCGATTTGTCGACCGCTTCGGCCAGCTTCTCGGCCTGCGACAAGTCGAAGGTCATGGGCTTGTCGCACATGACGTTGAAACCGGCCTCTACGGCGGCGAGCGCAATCTCGTAATGGGTATGGTTGGGCGTGGCCACGGAAACAAAGTCGATGCGCTGGTCCGCCGGCAGCGCTTTCTCCTTATCGAAAAGCTCCTTGTAAGACCCGTAAGCCCGTGCAGGTGGGATGTCGAAATCGGGTGCAGACGCCTTGGCTTTCTGAGGATCGCTGGAGAGGGCGCCCGCCACCAATGCTGCCCGGTTATCCAGAACAGCCGCAATAGCATGCACGCGGCCGATGAACGCCCCTTGCCCGCCTCCCACCAAACCCATACGTAGCTTGCGGCTAAGTTCGCCATTTGTCGCCATGAGAGGCTCCTCAATATTGTGTGGTGCAGTGGATGAATGGGCGGATCCTGCGTAACCCCTACTTTTAGCAAATGCGCCCACAGATACCAGCACCGCAATCAGTTGAACCAAGTGCCGGCTGATTTGCAAACGGCCAGTTTGGTCATATAATGACCAGTGTCGGCACCCGTTGGTTTGATTAGACCGGCTCCTGCCATTTGGTTCTTGGCTGATGAACGACATTGAGCGAATGCGATCCACTGTGGCGCAAAAGTTGCCATATCAGGCGACCGTCCAGCAGAGCGGTCCAAGGACGACCAATTCAACTCACTCAGGTAAGGAGTTTCGCATGCCTTCGCTTCTGGTGATCGACGACGACGTCTCCGTACTCCACGTGTTTCGCACCATGTTTGAGCCGGCAGATGCCATCCTGCACACCGCATCGAGTGCCGCCGAAGGCATGCAGATGTTGGCGCGACATCAGATCGACGCCGTCTTGCTCGACGTGATGTTGCCCGATGCCGAGGGGCTGGACGTCTTCGAACGCATTCAGCGGCACGATACCACTCTGCCGGTCATTTTCATTACCGCTGGCGGAGACAGCGACACGGCCATTGAGGCCATGAAACGCGGAGCATTTGACTACCTCCTCAAGCCCCTCGATTTTCCCAAGGTCCGCGAGCTGGTTGGCAAGGCTTTCCAGATTCGACGGGCCATGCACATTCCCGTGACCATGGATCCGCACGGCACGCGGGCCAGCAGCCAGACCGATGTGATGGTCGGGCGCAGCCAGGCCATGCAGACGGTGTACAAGTCGATTGGCCGCGTGGCGCCCCAAAACGTTACCGTGCTGATCCGCGGCGAGAGCGGCACCGGCAAGGAGCTCATTGCCAGGGCCTTGTATCAGCATAGCCCGCGGGCCTCGGGCCGATTCCTGGCGGTCAACTGCGCGGCCATTCCCGAGACGCTCCTGGAAAGCGAGCTGTTCGGGCACGAAAAAGGATCGTTTACCGGGGCCGACAACCGGCGCATCGGCAAGTTCGAGCAATGCTCCGGCGGCACGCTGTTCCTGGACGAGATCGGCGATATGACGCCTCTGTTGCAGGGCAAGGTGTTGCGGCTGCTGCAGGATCAGCGGTTCGAGCGCGTCGGCGGCAACGAAACGATTCAGACGGACGTGCGGCTGGTGGCGGCCACGCATCGAGACCTGGAACGGATGGTGGAAGAAGGAACGTTCCGCGCTGACCTCTACTACCGCTTGAACGGGTTTACCATCAAGGTGCCCCCATTGCGAGACCGGGGCGACGATCTGATGGTGCTGATCGAGCACTGTTTGCGAATCTTCAATCGCGAGCTGGGCAAGGCGGTGCATGATGTCTCCAGCGAAGCCCTGGAGATATTGATGCACTACCGCTGGCCCGGCAATATTCGCGAGTTGCAGAGCGTGATTCGACAGTCGCTGTTGCAGGCCACGGGCCCCATTCTGTTGGCCGACTTTCTTCCGGCGGAACTCCGCGAAACACAAGCGAGCGAAAGCCACGCGCCGCCGCATTCCTCCCACCATCGCCAGGAGCCTCTGTCTGCTTTCGATGTGTTCATGGAAGAGCGGCTCCGTCTGGGAACCAACAATCTCTACGCAGAGACCTTGGCACTGATGGAACGCCATCTGTTGACCCGCGTACTCCAAAGCACCAGCGGCAATCAGTCCCGCGCCGCCAAGATTCTCGGCATCACGCGCGGCAGCCTGCGCAACAAAGCGCGCATGTACCACATCAGCATCGACCAGACGGTGCGCGTCGGCGGCGCTGGCGAGGAAGACTAGCCGCGGCGTTTGATGAGCGTGACTTCATTGCCCGTGGCATTGTGGGACACCTCATCCATGAAGGTCCGGATCAGCAGCATGCCGCGGCCGCTGGCCTTGGTGAGGTTCTCCGGGTCGGTGGGATCCGGTAACGCGGCCACGTTATAGCCGGGGCCTTCGTCGCGAATAACGTAGGTTACGCCGTGGCGCGTTTCACGCGCCGTGAGCATGACGCGGCGGGCCTG
>JBGTDH010001078.1:0-2681 GCA_041748435.1 Pirellulales bacterium | reverse complement strand
ATCACGATTAAAGCCGGCTCGTCGGCGGCGCGGGGTGCAATTGCCAGCGGCACGCCGCGCTCCGCCAGTTCCTCCCATTCGTTATTCTCAAACGTTTCCCGATGGATGGTCAATCCTTCCAGGGGCGACTCGATGGGGTCTGGCGTCGTGTCCTCGCCGGGGGGCAACAGATCGACGCTGCTCCATACCTCGACGCCCGCGCCGCCGGACGCAACCTCGCTGGTCCGCATTTCGAACGGCGGTGGGATGACCAGAATGGAAGGATCCGCGGCCGTAGCCTGCTGGACCAGGACCTCGGCCAGATCCAGCGATCGTTCCGCGGCGGCCGCCACACTGTGATGCGACGAAGTAGCGCAGGCCGTGGAAGCACTGGCAGCCGCGACCGGCGACCGCGGCAATCTGCCTTGCCGCTTAAGCGCGTCCAACGTGGCATACCGATCGACGACTACTTCCTCGGTGATGTGCGGCTCGCTCACGGCTTCTCCTTCCGCCGACCATGCGGGTTGTTTGACTGCCTTGGCGGCGTGGGCTGGAAGCTCGCAGTACTCGGTCGAGTGCCATTGCGGCTGGGCCGGAGCGTCCGACGATTCCGTCAGCGAAAGATTGATCTCGAACACTTCGCTCGCCTCGCTGACCGGATCTTCCAACGCCAACTCCACTTCGGGCGGACCCGCGTCCCAGGCAGCATCTTGCGAGGCCGCTTCCATCAGAGCTTCCCACTGCTGGTTGAATGGTTCCGATTCCGCTGCCGTGTTGTCCAGCCGCGAATCCTCCAGGGTCGGTTCAAAATGCGTGTGCGGCGTTTCTTCCTGGGGACCTGCCAGCGTCTCGGCGGGCTCCAGAGTGCCCGGCTCGTATTCTTCGAGGTCGCCAAACTCAATGGTAGTGCCCGCCGGGATGGCGTGGTCGTTCGCCGGAGCTTCGTTCCAAGGAGTGGGAAGCTGCTGCAGGTTGGCCCAGGCCTTCTCCAGCGTGGCGGCATCGACGGCGCGTCGTTGCTGCTGCGCGGCCAGGAGCAAAGCATGATCGCAGACTTGATTAATCAGCCGCGGGATGCCATCGGTGGCCTTGTAGATGGCGGCCAAGGCGGCCCCCTCGAAGATCTGCTGTGCGTCTGCCCCCGCCATATGCAGTTGAGCCCGCACGTAGTCCAGCGTCTCCGCCCGATCCAGCGGCTCCAGGTAACAGCGGGCCGCTAGCCTCTGGCTGAACGACTCCAGCTTTGGATTGGCCAGCCGCTCTTCCAGGGCAGGACCACCCACCAGCACCAGGCGCACGCGCGGCTGCCCGTTACGCACCACATTGGTGATCATCCGCAGCTCTTCCAGCAGCCGCGGCGAGAGGGCATGCGCCTCGTCGATCACCAGCAGCACGCCTTGCGGGCATTGCGGGCTGCGCGTGAGATAATCGATCAGCGCCAGCCGCAGTTCACCCTCTTCCCAGCCACGGTAGGGGAGCCCGAGCTCGAACAGAATGGCTTGCAGCAGATCGCGGCGCGTGGCCAGATGCCCGCTGAACAACAGCACGGGCTGGAAGCGCTGCTTGAATTCGTCGGCCACCAGGTAGCATAGGAGGGTCTTGCCGCAGCCGGCCGGCCCAATAACCAGCGAGGGGCCTTCCGCCCGCTCGATGCAGCGGGCCAGCGTCTGCCGAGCCTGCTCCAGACCGGCCAGGGGCACGTAGCGGCTCACGAGCGGGGCCGCGGAAAACGGCCGTTGTCGCAGAGAAAAATACGACTCGTACATGAGCGACATCCTGAGTTGCAAGTGGCGTAGCCCCGGCAGCGGTGCTGCCACGGGGGCTGACAGCAATCGGCGCGCGGCGACGGAGTCCGTCCCTACGCTAAAGTCGGCACAAACGGGTCAAACTCTCAAGCAACTTCGCGGGCAAGGCCGGGAAGAACGTGCGCGCCTGCTAGCGTGACGGCACCTGCATTACCCGCGCGAGATCTGGAATCTCGCGGCGGGACGCGTTACGATCTCCATGGCTGGCGTGGTCGTTCAACCGGGATCCGAATATGCCTTTATCCAACTCGAAGCTGATGCTGCGTTGGCGAGCTTCCCTCGCGTGCTTGAGCGAAGATTGATTGGAGCATTAAGGTCGGCAACCAGGCCAGCCAGGGAATTGGCACGACGGGCTTCCATTGGATCGGGACGACTTTCGGGGCGCCTGCCGACCCGGCAACTACGCTTTACAACTTCTTCGTTGGAGACCCGTTGTGGGCCACCAAGGCGCGCAAACCCTGCTGGAGCGCGCCGAACTTGGATGTGCTAGTCGACTCGCTGCTCCGCGCTTGGACGCTGGAGCGCATCTACATCGGCCGGCGCTTCAAGAACGACACCGAGCGGCTGTTCGAGATGTACACCCAGATGACCGCCCAACAGGTCCGCCGCGAAAAAGCCAGCCAAGCGCAAGCCGAAGGCCGTCGACGCGTAAGCCTCCTTCCATCGAGCCGCGGACGAATTGGCCACAGATGAACACCGATGCACACAGATCAGAAACTGCTTCGTCATGCCTGTTCCAGCTTCCTCCTCCCATCGGTGTTCATCCGTGTTCATCTGTGGCAAACCCTGCTGGAGCGCGCCGAACTTGGATGTGCTGGTCGACTCGCTGCTCCGCGCCTGGACGCGTCACGGCGCGAGCCGCGAACTGTATGTCGACAACGCCAAGATCTATCACGC
>JBGTDH010001077.1:0-6358 GCA_041748435.1 Pirellulales bacterium | reverse complement strand
GCCCGGCAGAGGGGAGCAGTCACATGCCCGCAGCATATCGTTATAGAACCGGTCGTCGCAGACTTTGCGATCGCAGCCCGCCGCGTAACAATCATCGTGCCGCTGGCAGGAACGTCGGAAATCGACGCCGGCACATCCTTGCGGCACGAAGCTATTGTTCATGAACCCCGGCCCGCAGGGCCGGTAGCTCGGATTGCTGATGCAGCCTGTTAACGAGACCGCTGCCAACGCCGCCAGTGCGCATCTTGCCCACATGGTAAGGTCACCCCTCCGTGAAGTTGACCGATCAGGACGCTTGTCCCATCTTCGGCGAGCGAATTCCCGGAAATGATAGAATCTGCGTGGGCAGGTAAAGTCTGCCGGATTTGCTACCAGAGGCGGAAAGTGGGCGCACGAAGATTCGAACTTCGGACCTCGTCCTTATCAGGGACGCGCTCTAACCAACTGAGCTATGCGCCCGGCGCCGGTTTGGCACAAGACCGGGGGACCACCCTAGGACAGCGGCCCCCGGTCACGGGTTCGGTGAGATTGCCATTCTAGGCAGCACACTTCCGCTGTCAAAGGGGGGCAAGTGCTTAATGCCTGGAGTGCATGGGGAGCGGCAGGTGGGAATCGTTGTCAGTCCGAAGTTAGCTTGAAATCGAGCTGATTGCCGCCGGATTTTACTTCTGCGGTCAGCCCGCCTTTCGCTCGATACTTCTTGGGAATGGCGACATAAGCCGGCGGCTCCTGACCCTCGGCCTTGAGATCGGCCACTTCGTCGGCAGAGAGTTTCTGCGTTTCGATCTCCACCACGTGTTGACCGAGCATGGCGCCGCTCTTACTTCGCGTGAACGCCAGCGTGTACTTGCCGTCCGCATCGGTGCGGCCATACGAAGGGGAACCGTCCGGAACCTGCGGAATGAACGTGAGCACGGCTGCCGGAACCGGCTTCCCATCCAGCGTGACGGTTCCAGAAACGTCGACCACCTGGGGGCCATCGCTGCTGCAGCCAGGCAGGCTTGCCAGTAATCCGAGTGCGATGATGCAAGACCGTATTCGCCCGTTCATAGACTCAAGACTCACCCAATGATCGGGAAAGCAACAACTAGAAGCCGGCACTCAGAGGTAGGCCATCGCTGATCCCACCCAGTCGCTGATAGACGGCAAAAACGCCGCCGTTGGCAACGTCGATGCCGTTCAGGCTCTGTGCATTGGAATAGTTCGTGTTCGTGTGGGCAATGTTCTCGCTCAAGAACCTTACCGATCCATCGGCCAGGCAGAACTGTGCTCCACCGGGATGCCAACTGTGGAAGGCCCGATGCACGTCTCCACCTACCACCGGACCATTCAGCTTCTTGCGCGTGGAGCGGAGATGATTGTACGGACCGTTCTGATTCGCTCCCAGATTTGTGCATAGGGGACCGCCGCCGGTCGTAATGTTCCCCAGCAGAAAATTGCGATTGGGCTGGCCGGGATTGAAAGAAACCTCGCCCACGGCCACCACGTTGGAAGTGCCGTCCAGCACATCATTGAAGCGTCGCTCTTTGTTCATCACCAGCAGGCCGATGTTGCGCGGATGGGAACTGGGGGGCGTGGTGGTGTTGTCGCAGATCTGCCCATCGAAGGGACCGTTGCAGCCGCAATAACTGGTCGTCGCCAGATTGGCCGTTCCGTTGGGGTTTCCGGCGTTGTTCGCCAGGAACGCTGTTTTCACGCCGTCCGACGGACAGTTGAAACTCGGAAGCGATTTGGCTACCGCCCGCAAATTGTTGCCGGCCGGGTCGCCGCCCGTGCCGTAAGGGTGGTAGCGCAGATTAAGCTCATCAAACAGCGCCGATTGCTCGAAGTAGGGCAGGATGATTGCCGACCACGACCAGCCGCCGGCCGTCTCCCCCGGGGGCCTCGGAATTGGCGCGTCGATCCCGTTGCCTGGAGTGAGATCCACCCAACCCGCCGGAAACTTGCGGTTGGAATCGTGATAGTTGTGCAGGGCCAGACCAATCTGCTTCAGGTTGTTCTGACATTGAGATCTGCGCGCTGCTTCCCTCGCGGCCTGAACGGCCGGCAGCAGAAGCGCGATCAAGATGCCGATGATGGCTATCACCACGAGCAATTCCACCAGGGTAAACCCGGCTCGCCGCAATTGAATGGATAACATCGAACGTCTCCTTCGCCCCATCTACAAAGGCCAAAACTCAATCCGCCAAGTGAATACTAGATAGGCAAATCCCAAGGTACACGATATCTATTAGGCCCCAGAATCGCAAGCGCGGGCTGATAAGAATTTGCCTGCTCAGTCAACGAGGTCGCGCAGCTCTTGCCGCAATCGCCTGAGTACGCGGCTCTTGGCGAGCAGCACGGAATTCAGCGAGAGGTCCAATGCCCCCGCGACGCTCTTCGCCGGCTCGCCTTCCAGGACGTGCCGACGGAAGGCTTGCCAGGTGGCCGGAGCGAAATCGGGCTGGACGCGGCTCAGCAGTGATGCGACGACATGCTCATCGTGCTCGCGGTCCCAGAGTTGACTCAGGGCGCTCTCGGGCGACTCCAGTTCATCCAGCGAGTGCTGGAATTCGCTGCCGCCGGCGGCGGTCGGCCGACGCTGCCGGCCGCGGAAGTAGTTGCGTGCCCGATTGGCAAGAATCGTCCGCAGCCAGGCCCGAAACGCTCCCTTGCCGCGCCGCTCGAAACTGCCCACCTCGCGGAAGACAACGAGCAGCACCTCCTGGATCAAGTCATCTGCATCGGCCGCCTCAACTCCCGTCCGTGCCAGCCAGGCGCGAAGCAGAGGCTGATACAGATCGAGCAGCCGCCGCCAGTCGTCGTCATCGGGCGTGCCGGCCAGACGCCCCAGCAGGCTGACGGAGGTTTCCATGAACGATGGCCCCGCAAATCAGGACGCCGTCACTAAGGAACCGCGCCAAAATAAGTTACCGAATTGATCGTGAGTCGAGAAGGGTCTCACACAGAGGCCAGTGCTCGCTTAGGTTCGAAGAGTGCTTCACGCCTTGGATCAGAAATGCATCCTCTGCGAGCTTCGCGCCTCGGCGTGACATTCAGGTGACTGGAAACAGCGTGTGCTAATTCTCCTCCAAGTTATTTGCAACCCGCGAGATGCCTTCCTTCAGAAGCTCGACGTTGAAGTTGGATCAGCAGCCCTAACCTCATGTCGGTGATTCGCAGATAGGTCAAGAGTTGCTTCTTGTGGACGGGCGCCAGCTTCTCGACAGATTTGGTCTCGACGATAACAATCCCATGGTCGGCGCGAAAACCAAGCTCCAAACGGACATCACCCCACAATACAGGAATCGGCTCTTCCTGAAGCACGTGAAAGCCACGTTTTCGTGCGCTGTAGCCGGCCTGGGCGGCGCTGCAAAGGTTCACGCAGAGGCGCAGTGCTCGCAGAGGAGCCAATATTAAACGCAACGAGTATCATGGTGATGGAACTACGAAATCTATCCGCGAACGAACCATTAATTCGGCAACTTATTTTTGGCGCGACTCCTAACCCTCTCCCAGGGAGAGCAAAGCTACGGTTGGAAAAAGACAACGCTGTCGAGTGGACCGCGGCCACCCTGCTGGTAGTGCGCGGCGCCGGACTCACAAAGGATGGCGAGCCGTTTGCCGTACGGGGTGATGTTCTCACTCATTGGCGGGAAATCAGTCTCTTTGATCTTGTTCTTCCCGTCCAGGAACCAGAGCGGAACCTTGACGCCCCCGGCCTGGACCATTTCGTGGGGCTTCTTCGACTCTCGAAGCAAGGGATTCGCGTAGGCCGCGAGGAGGCTGTCGTTCGTTCGGCCGTACGACGTGCTCAAGATAATGCGGCCGTCCAGGAACGCCAGGCCCTGGACATGCTCGCGTACGCTAAGCACGGCTGTCGGCGGCGGTGCTTTGCCGCCGGTCGCGCCCTCGGGATTGTCGGCGGCGTCGAGAGCGTATCCGGCGATCCACGCGTGCTTCTTCGTGCCGTTGCGGTCTTTCAGGTAGTGCGCGGAATTGCCCTGGTGCTGGGGGTCCTTGGTCGCCACGAATTCGCCGACCCACACCTGCTTGTCGTGGTACGCGACATACGAGGCCTCGCATTCCGCGTGAAACATCTTTTGCAATCGCAGGTGGTCGTCGCGCATAGCGGCCAAGACATCCGCCAGCGGCGCCCGGTAGAGCTGCTTGCTCGCAACCCACAGATAGTTGTCGGAGACAGCCAGTCCGCCGACGTGCCCTGTGTGCGCCCTGCCGTTTGCCTCGACCAGGGTCAGGCACCGCACGATTCTTTTGGTTTCGGCGTCGATCGCGACAATCACGGAGGGAGTTCGATCCGCGGCGGGCTGGCTCTCCCCGTGGCGGATGTAGCACGAAATCAGGAGCCAGTTCTGGGCCTTCCAGTACGCCAGTCCTTGCGGAACCGCCCCCTGCATCAGCCCGGGGATTGTCGGCCCGATGGCACAGCCCTTGGGGAGTTTGAGCTTGGAATGAGGCCGTGGTTTGTCCTGTTGCTCGAGCTGGACCAGTTCGGGGAGGGCCGCGTCGGGCGGTGCCGAGACTTCCGTTGCGAGCAAGAGCAGAAGCAGGGAGATCATTTCGCGACCTCTTTGAAGAACTCGACGATCCTCGCTGGCGCACCATCGGGGACCTTGTGGCCACCGTCGTGAATCAGTTTCGTGGTCGGGGCTCCCTTGCTGGAGGAATACCGTGTGCCATGCAGTTTGGCCTTGTGCTTGGGCCACGGGGCGCCTTTGCCCTGGCTGCCATTCACCTTGCGAGCCAGTTCGATCATCGCCGTTTGTGCTTTAAATTTCTTGTCCTCTTTGCCGGCAATTACCAGGCAGGGTTTGGGGCTGAGGCCCGTGCCCTTGTAAAAGCCGGCGCACGGGGCGATGGCCGCCAGCACGGGGCCACGCCTGGCCCAGAGGCCGTACGTGAAGTGGGCGCCGTTGGAAAAACCGGTGGCGAAGATGCGATTCTTGTCGACAGCCTGTTCCTTCTTCAATTTGGCGAGCACGGCGTCGAAAAACAAATAGTCCCGGTTGCCCGCAAGTTCCCAGCCGGATTCCTTCCCCTGCGGATCGTTCGGGCTGGGCGTTTTCAGCCCCTGCATATAGACGCAAATCGCCGCGGGCCAGTGTTCGTGGCTGGCAAAACGCTTGGCGGCGCTCTGCATGGTATTGCCATGTCCGTGAAACACGAAAACAACCGGAGCGGGCTTGCCTGACGTTTTGGGATAAGCGACGAGCGCCTCGCGCATTTGGCCGCCGACCTTCACCGACAGATGTTTGAGGGACTCTGCTCGAACCGCGGAGAGCGGGAGCATGAGAACGAAAGTCAGGAGGAACAACCCGGACAAGAAGACCGTTCGGTGGAACTGAGTGGGATTCATCGGACATCTCCAGATTCAAAGTTCGTCGCCCCGAGGCTTTGCCATTTCCGCGGCCGGCTCGGGCAGGCGGAACACCAAGATCCCTCCCTTGTTCGTGGCTGCTCCGACGAAGCCACCATCCAATGAGGGTTCTGTTCGTTTGACCTTCTCTCCCGCGGGCAGACGGAAACACGCCCGCTCCTGGTGAGTCAGCACGTCGAACAACCGCAGCGTGCCATCGTCCAGGGAAACAAGCGATTCCCGGTCGTTGACCCAGGTGCAACTGGACAGCATCTTGCTATAGGACTTCGGCAGCCAGCGATGCACCTTTCCTCCATCGGCATTCACGAGCCACCAGGATTCGGGAGGCGCCTCGGGCACCGGCGCGATCGCGTACTGCCTGGCGGGTTGCCAGATAACCGGATCAAGCGCGGCGAGCGCTTCGGGCTGTTTGACTTCCTCAAGCGTCGGCAGGCGGTAAACACGACTCCCGGCACGCTCTCCAATCGCGACGCTGATGGATTCGCTGTCAGGCGCAAACTCCCAAGCAATCCTGGGCGGCCATTCGCGAAGCATCTTGCCGTCGGCCACACTCCAAACAGATTGCGCGCCGTCACCCTGGGCGAGAAGGTACTTACCGTCCGCAGAGAGGTAGAAGCTGAAGGTCTTCTGGCCGAGGTGACAGACGTCGCGAATAAGCTCCCCCGTCGCCGTCCGGTAGGCGTGAACCACCCAGGAGCGCGTATCCAGGGCGAACACTTGCTCGCCGTCCGCAGAGAACTGAGCAAAGTGACTATCGTTGTGATCCCATAGCGACCTGCCGGTCTCACCGTCCCAGACGCGAACCCCGCGCGGGAACGCCGACACGTGCGAGAGAGCGCCGAGGAAATACCGCCCCCGTGGGGCGACAGATGCTGCGATGACGACTCCGTCCGTCCGCCAGTCAATCCGGTGAATCAACCGAATTGCGTTCTTGTCCGCAGGCTGCTCCGCGAACGTCGCCGGCATCGCCCTGCGATGGAT
>JBGTDH010001076.1:0-3565 GCA_041748435.1 Pirellulales bacterium | reverse complement strand
GTTGATGATCATCCAGCCCACGGTGCCAACGATCAGGGCCACCAGCAGGTAGAACAGATAATTGAGCGGGCGTTGTCCGACATAGGTGTAAGCGCGGCTGATGGCATCGAAGCTGTCGCTGTCGTCGGTGCTGATGGCGGCCCACATCAGAGGAAACCCGAGTGCCAGGCCCACCAGCAGCAGCATTAGCAGAACGCCGCACACGAGGGCCAGCGGCCAGACCAGTCCGGCCAGCAGCAGACCGAGATCGGCGCGGGCGAGCAATCCGGCCACGGCAATCGGGAGGGTGAGCAGCGCGGCCACGCCCAACGGCATCAGCGGCGCGGCCAGATACGACATCCATTTGCGGGCGACAAATCGCGTCGCGGAGGCCGTGCTCAGTTGCTCATCCAGACCGAGTTGCACGGCCGACAGCCGGCAAATGATGCCACCGAGCAGGCCCCACACGAACACTGCCCACACGGTGGAAAGCAGCGCCGCCGCAAACTTGCCCCAGCCGGGCGGCCGCGAGACCAGTTGCCGCACCGGATGCGTGGCGAAGCGCCAGTGCGCAAAAAGCGAATCGGACGTCTCTCGCCACGGGATCAAAGACGTGCTGGCTCCCGCCACGACGTGCAGCTCGGCCGGCGGCGCCTGTACGAAGCTTTCCGGGATGGGGCCATCCGGAGCGAGGAGCGCCGTATCAATGGTCCACCAGCCGAAACCCGTGAGCAGCAGGCCCAGCGCGGCCAGGCACAGGCGTCGGAACTCGGCCGCCAGCCGGCAGGTTCGCAGCAGCAGCAACCAGGGAAACAGATCGTGCCACGACACTTCGCGGACCAGGCGATGGTAGTCGGGCATAGCTCGCAATCTCCTCAAAACACCAACAAAAGTGCGGGCATTAAAGCCCAGGCCAGCCCGAATTGCAATCGGCCAGGAACACGCGAGAACAGCAGC
This sequence comes from Pirellulales bacterium, assembly GCA_041748435.1. GTDB lineage: Bacteria > Planctomycetota > Planctomycetia > Pirellulales > JBGTDH01 > JBGTDH01. The sequence goes on along the minus strand of JBGTDH010001076.1, from coordinate 2,629 downwards.
GCTACTTGACTACCTTCACGGGATCGTGTGCAACGGAGCATCTACAGACCTTAACCCGGCAAGATTCCATGATTGACGCACAGTTGTTTCGGGAAGAGGTTGACTCAGCCGCTCGAAGCCACGGGCTATCGCGTCAGCAGTCGATTGGCGGCGCTGCGGCCGGCGAAAACCGTTCTTCAGGCGAGCAGCGAGAGTTTCGATCCGCAGCGCTATGCTGCCGGGGGGAACTGTCAGATCACGCTGCAGGCCGGCATGCACCATGAGATCGAGACCGTCTGGCAAAGCCCTCAGGAAGGTTGCTTGGAGTTGGAGCAGCCGGTCAATGCCTGGTATCGCGTTGCCTGGCAAGGGCTGGACTTGGAAGTCGTGATGATCCGATGGAAAAGCTTCGTCGGCGAAACTGAATTGCGCTGGGTGATTGCCGACAAGCCCGACGACGCGCGTGCCTTCTTCCATGCCGTTTGTGCCTGGTGTCACGAGGTTCGCGGCGAAATCCTGGCATTCAGCGGCGGCTGTTGGGAAAAGAGCGAACGCTTGTTTCAGGCCGTGAAGATGGCAGATTACGACGGGCTCGTGCTGCATGGGACCCTGAAGCAAGACATTCTCCGCGACCTGGAGGAGTTCCTGGCCTCGCGGGCTCTGTATGAAGAGTACGGCGTGCCTTGGAAACGGGGCATTTTGTTCGTGGGTCCGCCGGGCAACGGCAAGACGTATTGCCTCAAAGCTCTGATCAATCGTCTGTCGCAGCCGTGCCTGTACGTGCAGAGCTTCAAGTCGCGGTACGAGAGCGAACATGCCGCCATTCAACAAGTGTTTCGCCGCGCCCGCGCGACGGCCCCGTGCCTGCTTGTTCTGGAAGACCTCGATTCCTTGATTACCAACGAGAACCGGGCTTTCTTTCTGAACGAGTTGGACGGCTTCGCCGAGAATCAAGGCATCATTACGCTGGCCACAACCAATCATCCCGAGCGGTTGGATACCTCGATCCTGGAGCGGCCGAGCCGGTTCGATATGAAATACCACTTCGAGCTGCCCGGTCTAACGGAGCGTCGCGCCTTCCTGGCAATGTGGAATCGGCGGCTGCACCAGAAGATGCAATCCTCTCCCGAAGAGCTCGAGGCGGTTGCCGCGGCCACCGAGGGATTCTCATTCGCCTACTTGAAAGAACTGATCCTCTCCTCGATTACCCGCTGGGTCCGCGGCGTCAGCACGCAGCGCCTGGCGGAGGTCTTTCAGACGCACGTCCAACAGCTGCGCCAGCAGATGACGGTGGAACCGTCGCTCACCGCGGCGCCCCTGGTCGAAGAAGAACCGTTCTGACGTAGCCCGCCGTGCATCCTCGTTCAGACGCCGCGGAGCACGGTTTGGTATTGGGGTGGCACATCCTCCCACGCGGCCAGGTAGGTTGTCTCGAAGGGGACTCGCACGTAATTCTCTCGCGTAAGAAAGAGTGGCATCTCGGAAAGAGGGTCACCCACGGCATAATGTTCCACGAAGGCATCGACCACGGCGCCCCCGGTGTATGAAGCCGCGGTCAAGGGCCGCGCGCGGTCGAGCTGGTAGTCTTCCGGGGAAATCTCGGAGAGGATCGCTCCATGCATCCCCTGCGGATCGCGCGGGCCGGGGGGATGGACGTCGATCAGCAGCAAGTTAATCCCGCTGTCCAAGGCCGCTACGGCCTTATCGAGAAATGCCTGCATGGCATTCCGGCTGGACTTGTTGCCCCGCGACAGAATCCCGATCATGGCCACGATGCGATCGTCGCTGGTGTGGCGAATGACTAGCGTGCGTTGCGTGCGAGCGTAGAAGTCCCGCGCAATGGTCGCACGGGTTTGGACCACGGGTGGAGAGTCCGTCAACGTAGCCGTGCCGGGGAGTGCGCCGCTGGGGTCGCTGCCCATGCCGGTCTGAAGCGTCAGCACATCGGGGGCGCCCAGATCGCCGCCAAATTGCTCGGCCATTACATAGTAGCCAGCCGGGAGCAAGCCGCGTTTGAGCGCGCGTTTGATCTCCAACACCCACGAATAGTGGAAATCGTGGAACGTGCCATCGCTAACGCGTGTCCAGTCGTGTACCGGCATTTGTCGATTCCCAAGCGTAGAGATTGCCACCTCGATCAAGACATCCAGACGAACCCATCGCAGTAACTGATTGTAGATGCTAGGCGCATCCCGCCACAAACACCGGTTGATGGCCCCGCCTCAGAGAGTCACCTACCGTCGGATGCTGGGTGGTCGGCACCAATGAACTGTCTAATCAAGGCCCGGGCAGCGGGAATCGGCGCATGGTTGATCGACGAGCTTAATGCACTCTCGAGCTTCGGCCCGCACCTTATCCATCTCGACTTGAACGCCATCTGACAAAAACCCAACGCGACGAAAGAAGGGCATATCGGAGCACTCAAAGTGAAGGCGTCCAAACTCGTCGGTTGACCACGAGTGGGCGGGCAAATAGCGCAGGTTCATTTCTGGCAACGTTGGATCAATGATCTCGCCGCTCAAGACGACCACGCGTGCTCCTGCGGAGAAGTCGAACCTTGGCTAACGACAACGCCCTCGACATAAAGCGCACCTTCGAAGCCCGGCGAAAACATGAGATCCGCGGCATTCTTCCAGCATTGAGACTGCGC
>JBGTDH010001075.1:0-4126 GCA_041748435.1 Pirellulales bacterium | reverse complement strand
TTGAATCGAGGTAGTGAAAGTCTCCATCGCGCCCGTCGGCAACCCTCGCAACAGACGATCTAAATCATCGGCGGAGGGCATTGTTTCCGGTGGCAGTTCCACTGCTTTTGCCAGCGGCGCCTTCTGGCGGGCCAACTTCAGGCGTCGCTCCAGAAGCTCGATGCGCGGCTGATGCGGATCGACCGCCAGTGCGTCCCGCAGCTCATCGGCCGCATGCCCCAGCAGCTCGTGTTGCAGGCACCACTGCGCCAGATCGAGGTGTGCGCTCACGTTGCCCAGCGGCATGGCTTTACGCTTGAGCCAGTAAGCCTCTTCCAGGTCGCGGCAATGCACTTCCACATCGACCGCTTTGACCCATACCTTGCCGGTGGCCAGCTCGACGAAAAAACGATCGCCCTCGGGCGTAATCTGCCCACGCAGCACTTGGCCGTTGCGCAACACCAGCAGCCCCGGCGGGGCGGTCGCCAGCGATTGACCGCGGGCATCGCCCATCCAAGTAGCCAGCATCACGAAGAACAGCCATGCAGATCGCTTGAGATGGAACATAGCCCGCCACCGTAGGCCAACGACTGCAGCGCAACAAGGTCAGCCCACGAGCCAGCGATGATAGCGACAGCAGACAGACGGGAGACGGCGTGCAGGCAGCCATGCTAGAATTGGCTTTGGAGGTGCCTATGCCGATCCATGATTGGACGCGCGTGTACGCGGGCCTGTTTCACGATTTTCATCAGAGTTGGTCGATCCGCATCAAGGATGCGCTGAACGCGGGATTGCTGCCTGCTGGTCTGACCGCCCTGGTCGAGCAAAAATCCGGACCGCGAGAATCCGACGTTCTGGCCGTCGACCTCCTGGGAGCCGACCGCGACGCGTTTGCTCCGGTTGGGGGCACCGCCACGATGCCGCCGCCAGTCACGCGCATCGTCCGAAAATCGTCGAAGGAATTCTATGCAGACAAGGCTAACCGCATCCTCGTGCGTCATGCACTGGGCCAAACCGTGGCCGTCATCGAAATCGTGTCGCCAGGCAACAAAGACAGTAATCGCGCCTTTCGAGAGTTTCTGAACAAGAGCGTGGGATTTATCCGATCCGGCATTCACTTGCTGGTCGTCGATTTGTTTCCTCCTACGCGACGTGATCCGCTCGGAGTCCATCGCGCGATCTGGGACGAGTTCGAGGACGAAGACATCGAGTTTGCGTTTCCCAGCGGCAAAAACTTGATTCTCGCCGCATACGACGCAGGCCGGGAGAAGACCGCCTATGTGGAACCCGTGGCGGTGGGCGATGCTTTGCCTCCAATGCCGTTGTATCTGGCCGAGGAGTTCTACATTTGGGTGCCGCTGGAGAGCACGTATCTGGAAACGTGGTCCGTCTTCCCGCGGGAAATGCAGAGGTACGTCGAGACCGGTCGACCGCCGGGAGGCACTCTCCAGTGAACTGGATCATCGCTGGGCGGCAACTTCCTTCAACCACGTGCGGACGTTGTCTTCCAGCACGTCCAAGGGCACGGAGCCGCTGCCGAGGACGGTGTCGTGGAAGGCGCGCACGTCGAAGCGCGGGCCAAGTTCCGTCTCCGCGAGCTGACGCAGTTCACGGATCTTGAGCTCGCCGATCTTGTAGGCCAGGGCTTGCCCCGGCCAGGCGATGTAGCGGTCCACTTCTGCGCGGATGTTGTGTAGCGTGAGTGCGGTGTTGGCCGCCATGAACTCGATCGCCTGCTCCCGCGTCCAGCCCAGGTAGTGCATGCCGGTATCGACCACCAGCCGGCAAGCCCGCCACATCTCATAGCTCAAGCGGCCGAAATCGCTGTAGGGATCCTGATAGAAACCGGTCTCCAATCCCAGCCGTTCCGAGTACAGCCCCCAGCCTTCGATGAACGCCGTAACGCCGGCAAACCGCCGGAACTTAGGCATGCCCGTCATCTCCTGCTGCAAGGCGATCTGCAGATGATGCCCCGGCACAGCTTCGTGCAGCGACAGGGCTTCGATCTCGTACAGCGGCCGGCTTTTCAGATCGTAGACGTTCACGTAGTAGAAGCCCGCCTCCTTGCCATCGCCGGTGGGCGGAGAGTAATACGCCGTGGTGGTGCGCGGGGCGATGTAGGCCGGAATCTCGCGAATGCCGTAAGGCGTGCGAGGCAGCTTGCCAAACAGCTTAGGAAGCTGCCCATCCATGCGTTTGAGCACGAAGGCGACCTCCTTCATCAACTGCTCGGGCGACTGGGCGTAGAACTTGGGCTCCGTTCGCAGATGGGCCACGAAAGCCGCGAAGTCTCCCTCGAAGCCGGTCTTGGCGATCACCGTTTGCATCTCGCCGCGGATGCGCGCCACTTCCGCTAGCCCTCGCTGATGCACTTCCTCCGGCGTCAGGTCCAGCGTGGTGAACTTCTTCACGCGGTGGCGATAGAACTCGCGCCCGTTGGGCAATGCCGCCGCGCCGATCGATCCGCGGGCAGCCGGCAGATACTCCCGCTCCATAAAATCGAGGAACGCCTGATAGCCGGGGACAATGCCCATGGCAATGGCCTGCTTGGCCTCGAGCATCAGTTGCTCGCGCTCCGCTGCCGGAACGCCCTCCGGAAAACGCTTCAGCGGCTCGAAAAAGATGCTCTGCGCGGGATTATCGACCAGGTGCGCGCGGATCGGCTCTTGTGAGCCTTCCAAGGTCACCGCGGGCAACGTCATCTGGGCGCGCATGCCGGCCCGCAGCAGCTCGATATGATCTGCCGCGTACTGTTGAAATGCCGCCAGACGGGCAATGTAGTGGCGGTAATCTTGCGAGGTCCCCAGCGGCACGCGATGCCGCACATCGGGAAACTCGATATGGAAACCGGATCGATTAGTGATCGGCACCAGGTGCGCTTGGAACTGAAACTCGGCGATCTGATCCGTCAGTTGCCGGCGGAACATGTCGTAGTTGATCTGCTCCGGCCGCGCGAGCTGTGCCCGTGGAATCTTGTCCAGCCGCGCCAGAAACTCACGCTTCTTCTCGATGCGTCGCGCCGCATCTTCGGGCCTCTCGCGCGGCAAGCGATCGTTGGCCCGGTGCTCTCCCACCTCCGTGGCCCACAGCGGATCTTCCGCCAAATCGAACTCCCAGGCTTCTTCGAGAAGTTGAGCCAGATCCGTGCCGCCCTCGGCGCGCAGCAACTGGGGCGCAACGGCACATGCTGTGAGCAGCGTGACTACGAGCAACAATTTCGGGCGGAAACAAGCCGCCGTGCCGTGCATTTGCATTAGTTGTCTTCCAACAGCGATTCGAGAGTCCAGGCGCACTCCGCCGGAAACACACTCGCGGGCAGGCCTGTTTCCGCGGCCGCAAACTCGACCGCCCGCTGATAGGCCTTGGCGAGAACATCGATTGCGTGGTTGCGCAGCGTACCGGCCTCCAGCAGGTCGTGCAGCTCCGATCGCTGAAGCCTGATCGTGGCTTCCCAGCTTCCCTTGCGTAGATCGGGTTGATGTTCCCACTTAAGCAAGTGCGAGAGCAGAACGGTGAGCCGGCTGAGCACTTCACGGCGATCGCGTCGCGACATGTCGAGGAGATACTCGCTGAGGTTTTCGCGGTCGATGTCGTCCCATCGCCGCTGAGCAACCAATTCCGCCGTCTGCTCCAGCCAGGCAGTCTCGTCATCCAAGTATAAGGACGGCTCGATTGCCTTCAATTGGTCGACCATGGCGTTTACCCACCCGTCAATTCTGGTAATCTCGTCAGACTTAGAATAGTCCAGCCGGACGGGAACGGCCAGAAGTTTGACTTGGTGGCGCGCATAGAGATGCCCGCCGGGCACGATGGTGGGGACATCGTTATGCCCGGCGGGCAGCGAAGGTTGCGTCGTAGATTTACGCCTGATAGTGATGAAACCCGGCCGATCCCGGCGGGTTCCGAAAATTATCCGAAAAGCTCGTTCACCGGCTGACCGCCATCGACCACCTTCAGCGGGCGGCCGATCGAGCTCATGTTTTCCTTCTTCGAGTCGATCTTCATCGCCGTGCAGAAAGTCTGGAACAGGTCATTCACGGTCACCGGGCGGTCATCGACCGAGGCCCCGCCGGCGTCGGTCTTGCCAATCACGCGGCCACCCTTCACCCCGGCCCCACCCATCACCACGTTGAACGTGCGGGGATAG
>JBGTDH010001074.1:0-7792 GCA_041748435.1 Pirellulales bacterium | reverse complement strand
CTCGGACGAGAGCTTCGACTTCGTGCCGCAATAGCCGATACCACGGGTTGCCGTGCATATTGCTTTCTCGGAATTGCAACGTGCCGACTCGGATTGCAGCAATGATCTCCTGCTGAGTCAGACCGAACTCCTGCCGAGCGGACTTGTCGCTCAGAGTGGCCCCTTTTCGTGACCACATCGAATCGCCATCGTTCATCATTCACCCTCCTTGCTTCCGATCCGCAGGAATGTACGGGATCAATCCTTTGTTGAAGGCAATCTCCTGCACTTCCCTGGGAGCGTGGCGAACGTCCATCATGAAGCCATTGACTTGAAGCATCCATACCAGTGGGTTGTCGTCCAGTCGTCTCGGCAAGCTCCAGTTCGGGTCAAGCTGGTGCATTTTGAACATCTTGCGAATCGCCGCCAACTTCGCCGCCCCACTGCTTGGGCTGGTTCCTAGATATTGGTCGATGTCAGTGGAGCGCATATAGGGCGTCTGGCTCTTGTCGTGCAGGAAGTTGACGCCGCCGACCGCCCGGACGATGCCGCTGGCCCAGGCATTTGGGCTGCCGTGAAGTAAAGGCGAGGGACGCTTGCGGCCCAGCTTCTCGGCCAGCTTGCGGCAAAGCACGGCATACTCTTCGTTCAGATGTTCTTTACAGAACTGGTCGATCAATCCGATGACGACGCCCAGAACCTCGTCCTTTTCCTCTCTCGTCGGCGGCTTCGGTACTGGCTTGGGCTTTGGCGCTTTCGGAGGCAAGAGCGAGGCAGACATCGGCAAGGACGTGATGATCCCGTGCCGTGCCTTAGCCTCCTTGAAATCCTCGTTGAGATTTCGTCGGATGCCTGGACCAAACGAAATGTTGTAGCTGCTCATCAGGCCGTCGTAGACGATCATGTTCTTGAATGGCAGCAGAACTGTCTGAGTCAGCACCGGAAGGCAGGGGCAAATCAAGTCCTCGAACGGTTGCGAACGAGCCAAGACGCCATAAGCGATAGCTGGGGAGGTCGGGGAGAGGAACACCGTGTATTTCTTCAGTTCACGGAAAACGTAGAAGCGACCTGTCACGAAATGCCGCCATGATCCAACGGTGTCGAGTTCGTCTTCCGACAAAAGGTCCGGGTTGCCATCGACAAACGACTCGATCAGATCGGGCTTTACGACGAATGCATCACGGACTGTGAGCCGAGTTTCCGGTGGAAGCGCCGAGAATTGGTCGGGCGTGTCGATTTCTGGAACGACTTGCAGCCGTTTGTTGACGAAGCACATCAGCGAGCGATGCAGCTTGAAGAACAGATCGGCTTCATCAGGCGATAAGAGCATCGGTTTTTCTACGAGTGCGAGTTGCAGGAATCGAGTCCGTCGTCATCGTTTAGGCTTCATGCGAGTCGTTCATGTGTTCAAGGTTCCCAACCACGCTCCTTGAACGCTTGGTGCGGGTCACGACCAGCCTCTTTTTCCTTCTGCCACAGCTTGAAGAACTTGCTGTCCTCCCAGCGGCGTGTGATCTCCGCCGCCCATTTGCTCGCCACGTCTTCGTACTCGCCCGCCTCGATCATTTCACGAGCGACCTCGGCACCGAGAATCACGTTGTGGCACATGCCGCACGTCCCTCCGTCGTGGTCCACTAGCTCGTCGCTGCGAGCCATGCGTTCCAGAAAGTCCTGATCACTGATTCCGCCTTGCCCAGCCAGGACTTTCGCTAGTTCGAGGGAATCTTCAGCCGCCGCCCGGTAGTCTTCGGGTTTTCGCTCGGCGTGCGGCTTTCCCTTCTTGCGCATGGCGTGCTCTCCGAACGGATCGCCCTACTCTCCCGTGCCTTCCAGCAACAATTCCTTCGCCCACTCCAGCAATGTCAGGTTTCGAGCGTCCTCCCGCACTTTTTCCGACTCTTCCATCGCCTCCCGCAACATCCTGTGTCCTTTGTCGTCGGCGGTGTGGCCCAAAGCTCCAAGGCGGCGGGGCGTGTTGAGGTACTCGGCAAGTCGCCAAGCCTCGAAGATCGATTTGATTTCGGCAACGAAGGTGGGGACGGCCTGCCGCCATTCACGGTTCGTTTCTGCGACTTCAAGGAAGTTCAAGAACTTCTCGCCAATCAGATAGCCCATCGCCTTCTCCGTGCCGAAGTCATCCTCAACGCCACAAGCCGCATCACACCAATCGGCAATTCTTTCGTATAGGTCTTGGGCCGTCTAGTAGCCTGTGTCCGTCACAGGTCCTCGCCGGTCCAACAATTATTGCGCGTTTCGTGGGTCATCTGCCGGGTTCACGTAGTGGATCGACCACGGTCCCATGCCGTGAAATTGCACGATCGTCTCCCCTTTGACCCACACGAAGTGCTTCATCCCGGATTCCCAGTAGCCATACGTGCCGGCGGGCATCGGCTTGGCGGCGCCGGCGTCGAACTTCTCGCCCATGCCGATGTGAAACGTGCCGGCGATGACGGTGACTCGCTCTGTCTTGGGATGGGTGTGCGGCGGAATGCGGTAGCCGTCCGGGGCCTTCACTCGAAAGACGAACGGCCCCTCCTTGTTCGGGTCGCCTTCCAGAATCGCGATCTGCGCGCCTTTGGGGAGGGACGGCGGACCCGGCTTCCACACGATTTCCGCGGGCGGATTCAGGACGACGCCTTTGCCGTGGTCATCGGCCAGGGCCACGGTGGACAGCATCAGCAGGCAACAAAACGTTGCAATATATTTTGGCATTGCGAACTCCTTAACTCGAAGTCGGCGCGCGAAAAGAAGCCCGCACTTCCTCCAAATAACAGAGGAAGTGCGGGACTGGAAATCCGGACTTCAGATCACTTCACGATCTGCGGAATATCAGCCAGAATGGCGTCGACGGCTTTCTGGTCAAACTTGCCAGAGCCATAGGCGTGACTGGAGATGACCTTCCGACCGACATACAGAGTGGCCGTCACTTCGGCCTGCGGATGGACCCCAAAGTCTTTGGGACCGTCCTCGAACTCCACCGGAACGGTGATGGGGACGTTCTGGAGTTTGTTCTTCTCCGCCACTTCCTTAGCCTGCGATTCCAGAGCCTCGCGATCGGCTCCTAGAAGCATGACGAAAGTGCTGAGCTTCTTGTCAGCATGCTTGGGAAGAACTTCGTCGAGCTGCTTGACCAAACTGGTCAAGGCCGTGCCAGATTTTCGTGCGAAAACCATGACAACGGGCTTTTGGCCGAGCTTTCACCGATAACACAACTGTTGGCCGACCTTGACACCGTCGTTCGGCGCACCGCCACATTTGATCACATCGAATGCCGGAACCGATTGCCCCGGCTGCAAGCCGCTCTTCAATTCGTCGGCACCGGCGGCGGTTGCCATCAGCAACGCCACGCCTAAGGGTACTGCAAGTCTCATCATCAACGTCCTCCTGAAGTGAAGGAAACAATACGTCCTGTGGCCCATCGCCTGGGACGCTGTGCTATTGTGGCGCGTCGCCACCTGTTAGGCAAGCTGTTTCGACGCTAGCCCGGCTTGCCGGATTGACCATCGCTGCTCCCGGAGTAGAATCGAGTCGTGAGAGTTTGCGGGTCTCAAGGTCGTAAGGCATGACAACAAAACGGTTTATCCTCAATGCTTCGCGCACCTCCAAGCAGGGGTCGTTAATCAATGTGGGGAAATATTCGGAAGAGTATCAAGCACTCACCAACTCGATGACGATGGCGGCGGAAGACATGGCGGAGATTGGCCTTGCCGAAGGTCAATGGGCGATGGTTCGCACGGAGTTCGGGGAGGCCGCCTTCAAATGTCAGCCGGGAAAGATCCCCCTCGGCATGATTTTCATCCCCTACGGTCCGCCCACGTGTAAACTGATGGGCGGCGACACCGACGGCACCGGCATGCCCACCTCCAAGGGTTGGGAAGTAGAAGTGGTGCCACAATAACGGCGGCGAGCGGGGGGCGTAAGCCTCCTGGTGTTCACACCGACAACCAAACACACCACGCAAATGTCACAATCATCCAAACAACGCGATCCTGTCGGCCCCGAGGGTCTGCAGTTCTCCATTGAGGGAGACGCGGCGGACATGCCTGCTTGGACGGAAATTGACGAGGGGCGGTTCCTGCCGCGTCGCGTTCGAGGAAGCTGCCAGGGCCGGGCTCTGGGCTGAGTGTTTACCGCCCCGTCGTCCGGTTCGGATGACGCCGATAACAAAGAGTGTTCGTAGTCCCGCCTTCAGGCGGTTGCGTGAACAAAGCCGGCTAAAGCCGGTACTACAAACGAACAGGGAAACGCCATGAGCTTGCAGGTAATCGACAACGCCACGTGCACTTTCTGTGGCTGTGTTTGCGATGATATCAAACTGCACCACGACGAAGTTCGCATCCACAAGGCCAACCGCGCTTGCGTATTGGGCACGGCCTGGTTCCTGAATCACACCGCCGAGAGGAAGTATCCGGACGCGCTGATCGACGGCCAGGAAGCGACGCTCGACGAGGCGATCGAAGCCGCCGCCACGTTCCTGCACACGGCCGACATGCCGCTGATCTACGGGATGAGCAACACAACGTGCGAAGCCCAGAAGCAGTGTGCCGCCATGGCCGATCTGCTGGGAGGCTTGCTCGATAGTCACACGTCGTTGTGACACGGGCCCACCGAAATCGCCGCCCAGTTGGGTGGCAAGGTCACGTGTACGCTCGGCGAAGTCAAGCAGCGGGCAGATTTTATTATTTATTGGGGGGGCAACCCGGCGGAGTGCCATCCTCGCCATTTCACCAAGTACACCATCATGCAGAAGAGCAAGTTTCTGCCGCGCGGCCGCAAGGACCGCACGATGGTGCTGGTCGATATTCGCGAGACCAAGAGCGTCAAAGCCGCCGACATCTTTCTGCAAGTCAGGCCCGGCAAAGACTTCGAGCTGATCACCATTCTGCGTGCCCTGGTTAAAGGCCGGACCGTGGGGGATGAGCAGATCGCGGAAACCGGCCTCTCACGGGAAGCCGTCGAAGATCTGATTGCCCGCATGAAGGCCGCCAAATTCGGCTGCATGTTCTTTGGCATGGGCCTCTCCATGACGCGCGGCAAGCACATGAACAGCGCCGCGCTGTTGACCCTGGCCGCCGAGATGAACGCCTTTACGAAGTTCGTGGCCATGCCCATGCGCGGCCACGGCAACGTGACCGGGGCCGATGTGATCATGCGCTGGCAGACGGGTTTTCCGTTCGGGATCTCGTTCAATCGCGGCTATCCTCGCTACAATCCGGGCGAGTTCTCCACGGTCGACGTGCTGGTTCGCGGCGATTGCGATGCGGCCTTTATCATCGGGGCGGACCCCGGCGCCACCATGCCGCAGCCGGCCATTGAGCACCTGAAGCGCATTCCAACCATTGTGCTCGATCCGCACGTGACCCACACCAGCCGGCTCTCGCGCGTTCACATCACGACGGCGGCGCAGGGCATCTCCGCACCGGGAACCGCGTATCGCATGGACGAGATCCCCATGCCGCTCAAGCCGGCGCTGAAATCGCCGTATCCGACGGATGAGGAGGTCGTTCGGCGGATCAACGAGGCGATCGCCAAGAAACCGTTCTGGCTGCCCGACGGCAATCAGCCGCAGATGATCATGACACGGGGGTAATCTGGCCGACAGCGAACCGCCCGGCATCAGAATGGCGACCGCGTCTAGGAAGTACCGCGGCCGTTGCGCTTTTTGAGCGCTCGGATGCGCTGGACGGAGAGTCCGGTCACCTCAGCGACTTCGACCACGGAGTGATTCTTCGCCAGCAGCCGCAACGCGATCTCGCGACGCCCTTTTTCCAGACCCTCTTCCCGCCCTTCCTCGCGCCCTTTTTCCAGGCCCTTCTCCAGCCCCTTCTCCAGGCCCTTCTCCAGCCCCTCTTCCAGAATCTCCTGGAAGACCTTCGTGTCGCGAAATTCCTCGAGAATATTCAGCATGTTATTCAGTTCCTTTCGGCTCAAGCCCGGAAAGTGGGCCAGCACGGCTAACTCGATCAATTCTACTCCCTTTCGCCGTACGGCGACAGATTTCTCGCGCGCCGTCACGCGGGCCAGCCACTGGCGGGCCGTCGCCGCCGCCTGATCGGGTGGCGACGCGATCATCTTCAGGATCCCCAGCCCCAGTTGGTCTTCGCCGGCCGGCGGCAGTTCGTCCAGATAGATCACCGTGACCTGGTCGGACGCCAGCAGCGCCCGATAGGGATGCGTGTGGCGCGGCGCCAAATTTCGGCTGGCGAAGATCAAGCACGCATGCCAATCCTGGGTGGGATTCTTTGTTTCCAGCCACAGGAACACCTTGGCGAACAGGTTCGAGTAGGCGTGCGGCGTCTTGTAGAAGAACACTTCCACGAAATGCACCGGATCTGTCTGCCGAACCGGCAGGAAGATGCCATCGACGCGCATGCCGGCTTGCTTGAGCTCCTCCGAGGCGAACGTGTAACCCGCGGCAGTCGACGGGGGCGCGCCGATCGCGTCGAAGTAGGTCCGTGGGATCAGCTGCAACACCTGATAACAGAGCGCATCCGTTTTCACGCGAGTCTCCGCCCGGATCGGCAACGAATTGAAGGAGACAGCCAAAGCGTTGCTTACCGCACGGCATTGCCGTTTGCAAGCTCCCGGGTTTCGTCACGTGCGGTACTTTCGCGCAAGCGTGACCCAACCCCGCCAAGCCGGAAAGCAGAGACAAGGCGGCGGCGATTTTCCCAGGGACAGCCTATCTCGCCAGCACGGGTGGGCCAAACATCCTGGCGGTGCTAAGCCGCTTAGCTCGCCTTCCGCCGCCGGGGAGACTTCGCGGTACTGGCGCGTTGTCTGTTCCCGCCAGATGCCGCAGTCGATTCACGCGCTGGTTTCCTTGGCTTGTCCGGCGTTTTGGACGGCTGGGCCGGCTCGAACTGCGCCCAGAAGTCCTCCTCGCTCAGCCACTCCCCATCTCGAAATTGTTGGCGGGAACGATCAAGGATCGCTTGCAACTGCGTCGAGTGACCCATTAGCAATCGCTCGACTTCGTCCTGGTCATGCACGCCCAGGATGACCGCGACCGGTCGCCCATTGCGCGTCACCACAACTGGTCCTCCTTCGCTGGCCTTCAGAATCTCGTTGAACTGCGACTTGATCTCCGCGACTGAGGCGGTTTTCATAAATGCACCTCCTCCCCACCGATAATCAGACGTTCTTTTTCTTTCACGCCGATCGCCAAAATCCGCACGGTTCGCGACTGTTCATCGATTGTATAAAGCACGCGAAACCGATTGCCCGGGCCGCAACGGATTTCCCACGTCGCCGCGAAGGGCGCCGGCTGCCGCAGGGGTTTGCGGTTGTTCGTCTCCGTGGCTGGCTCGAAGCGGAGTTGTTCGCCGATCTACTCCCGAATCGAGGCGTGATACTTCGCGTCGATAGCCCTCAAATGGTTTGTGACCTCGGCCGCAAAGTGGATGGTGCAGGCTTGCCGTTTAGCCATGACGTTCATTATTCTTGTGAAGCGTCGAGCCGTCAACTTGCGCCCAAGGCTGCAAAGCTGATTCCGCATCAATCAAGTCGAGCTGCATGGCCGAGTGCGCTCCGGGTTGACCATTGCCGACAACGGCAATTAGAATCGCAGCAACCCTATGCTGCGAATAACCGGTGGAAAAGTATTCGATCCTGCCAATGGCATTGATGGCCAGATCAAGGATCTTTTCATTGACCATTCCGGCCGCTTCGCCGCGTCGGTCGAGGGCGGTCGCACGATCGATGCCACGGGCATGATCGTCTTTCCTGGTGGCGTCGATGTGCATACGCATGTCGCCGGCGGCGCCATCAACTTCGCCCGCGCGATGACGCCGGAAGATCATCGCCGCACGCA